>CALMXT010000226.1 GCA_937871125.1 uncultured Zoogloea sp.
CAACAAGGAATACAACTGATGCGCATGCCACAACGCGCTCTCGTGTTGCTCGCCCTTGCCGGTCCGGCTGCGCTGGCGGCGGGGCCCACGCCAACCACAGCGGCACTGCGCGACATCTTGATCGAAGGGCATACCCCCATCACGCTGGAAGCCGCCACTGTCGATCGCGGCTGTGGGCCGGCGGGCTGCACCATCTACGCGGACGGCGTGTCCATACTCCGCGACAGGGGCGTGCTGAAGCAAACCGGCGGCAAGGCCATCCCCGTCCGATTGCTGTCGCCCGGCGAGGCGCCGGCCCTCGACTGGGAGCCGCTGGACGTTTTCAGGGTATTCGGCGAGGGCGGATACTGGGGCACCTGTCTCGAATTCAGCCATGCCGGAATCGGCAAGAGCGGCACCATGCAGCGGTGGGTTTCCGTCGTGCTGGTGCCTCACCATCCGCCTCAACGGCGCGTCCGGGCCTGGCGCATCGTCGGCTACCAGACCGGCTGCGACGCGCTCGTCACCCTCCCCGGCAAACCGGACACGCTCAGCCTGCCCGTGATCGAGGCCACCGCCAAAGATAGAAAAACGCCTTTCGGCCTGCATCTCGTCTGGCATCACTGCGACGCCCGAAAATGCACGACAGCAATCGACCCACGACCGGTCTACGGCGATCCCCACGGAACCGGCGGCGCATTGACCATCGGCTCGCCGTCGATCCGCCCTCCGCCGTAAAGCCCCTGTAACACCCGTTACGTAGCGTTTCGCGGTTTAAACCCCCGATTCGCAAGGAGCTTCCCGATGTTCGCCAAACGCCTGCTCGCCGTCCTCGTACCGGCCGTATTTCCGGTGCTGATTGCCACCTCCGCCCACGCCGGCGTCGCCCTCATCGGCGTCGGCCAGATTTCCGGCTCCGACCTCTCCGGCCTCAGCGGCACGCTGGAAAACGGGGTCGCCGGCAATCTGCTCGGCGGTATCGGCTCGGGCATCGCCTGGGCCGGCGGCGACAGCTTCGTGATGACGCCGGACCGCGGCCCCAACGCCGTCTCCTGGAACCCGGCGGTGGATGACACCAGCTCGTGGATCACGCGCTTCCAGACGGTTAACCTCGGCCTCTCCGGCGCCACCTTCAGCACCGGCGCCGTAACCACCCTCACCCCCAGCCTCACGGCCACCACGCTGCTCTCCAGCACCGCGGCCCTCAACTACGGCAGTGCCCCGGCGCTGACCGGCAGCGCCGGCCAGAACTACTTCACCGGCCGTTCCGACGCCTTCGCCGCCGGCCTGTCCACCGACAGCGCCAATGCCCGCTTCGATCCCGAAGGCATTCGCGTCGCCGGCAATGGCAAGAGCGTTTTCATCTCCGACGAGTACGGCCCTTACATCTACCAGTTCGACAAGGCCACCGGCAACCGCATCGGCGTGATCGCCCTGCCCGACAAGTTCGCCGTCGCCAACCTGTCATCCCAGGGCGCCACCGAAATCTCCGCCAACACCAGCGGCCGCGTCGCCAACAAGGGCATGGAAGGCCTCGCCATCACCCCCGACGGCAAGACCCTGGTCGGCATCATGCAAAGCCCGCTGCTCCAGGACGGCGGCACCGACGGCAGTACCGTGCGCATCGTCACCATCGACATCGCCACCGGCAAAGTCACCCACGAATACGCCTACAAGCTCGACAACATCGGCACCCCGAGCAAGCCCAAATACCCCACCGTCAGCGAAATCGTCGCCATCAACGATCACGAATTCATCATCGACGAGCGCGACGGCAAGGGCCTCGGCGACGGCAGCAAGGCCGCCTTCAAGAAGCTTTACCGAATCGACCTCAGCGGCGCCCAGGACGTGAGCAGCCTCAGCGGCGCCGGCGCGCTGGCCGCCAAGGCCGTGGACAAGACCTTGTTCGTCGACCTCGTCGCGTTGTTCGTCGCCAACGGCCTTGCCGTCACCGACATCCCCGCCAAGCTCGAAGGCCTCGCCTTCGGCCCCGACGTGATGGTGAGCGGCCTGCTCGAACACACCCTGATCGTCACCAACGACAACGACTTCCTCGACACCGTGGGCGGCGCCGCCAACCCGAACCAGTTCTTCGTGCTCGGCATCAGCGCCGACACGCTTCCCGGCTACGCAGCCCAAGTCATCCCCGAACCCGCCGCGCTGACGCTGACCGCGCTCGGCCTCGGCGGCCTCGCGCTGCGCCGCCGCAAGCCCTGAGCGTCGCCACGCCCCAAACCGACGAAGGCCCGCACACGCGGGCTTTTTCGTTTGCGCCACGGCCGGGAAAAGGCCGCCCGCCGCTCGCCGGCCGCAGGCTCCCGCAGCGCGCCGTCTAAACCTTCGTCTAATACCTCGCCTCACCGTTTCCTTATAACTTTCGGCCATACGGTCCGTCGATGAGCAACGCGCCGTGTGATTCGGGCGACACAGATCGCCTTGCCGAAAAGGGACCGCCGGATTTCCGCATCCCGACACAAAGGAGACATAAATGGCTGTACTCAATCGGATGGACTGGTACGACCTCGCCAGAACCACAAACTGGACGCCCACCTATGTAACGGAAGACGAGCTGTTTCCGCCCCCGCTTGCGGGCGCCTTCGGCCTGCCCCAGAACGCCTGGGAAAAGTACGACGAGCCCTACAAGCAAACCTACCCGGAATACGTAAAGGTTCAGCGCGACAAGGATGCCGGCGCCTACTCCGTGAAGGCCGCGCTCGAACGCAGCCGCATCTTCGAAAATTCCGATCCGGGCTGGAAGTCGGTGATGAAGGCCCACTACGGCGCGATTGCCCGCGGCGAGTATGCCGCGGCCAGCGCCGAAGCCCGCATGATGCGTTTCTCCAAGGCGCCCGGCATGCGCAACATGGCCACCCTGGGCTGCATGGACGAAATCCGCCACGGCCAGATGCAGCTCTACTTCCCCCACGAGCACGTGTCGAAGGATCGCCAGATGGACTGGGCCTTCAAGGCCTACGACACCAACGAATGGGCGATGATCGCCGCGCGGCATTTCTTCGACGACATCATGATGACCCGGGACGCCATCAGCGTTTCCATCATGCTGACCTTCAGCTTCGAGACCGGCTTCACCAACATGCAGTTCCTCGGTCTGGCGGCGGACGCGGCCGAAGCCGGCGACCACACCTTCGCCAACCTGATCTCCAGCATCCAGACCGACGAATCCCGCCACGCCCAGATCGGCGGACCGGCGCTGAAGATCCTGATCGAAAACGGCCAGAAGGCGGAAGCCCAGAAGCGTGTGGACATCGCCGTGTGGGGCGCCTGGAAGCTGTTCTCGGTGCTCACCGGCCCGATCATGGACTACTACACGCCGCTGGAGCACCGCAAGCAATCCTTCAAGGAATTCATGGAGGAGTGGATCGTCGCCCAGTTCGAGCGCGCCCTCACCGACATGGGCCTCGATCTGCCCTGGTACTGGGACATCTTCCT
>CALMXT010000227.1 GCA_937871125.1 uncultured Zoogloea sp.
CCCGGCAACATCTACATGCGTGCCGACGGTTCGCCGGTGCTGCTCGATTTCGGCTCTGCCCGCCGGGTCGAAAGCGACGGCGTGGATCAGGCGCTCACGGCCGTGGTCAGTCCCGGTTTTGCGCCGGCCGAGCAATACCATCGCCACGGCAAACAGGGGCCGTGGACCGATCTCTACGCGCTGGGTGGCGTGATGTACTGGATGGTCACCGGGCGGCTGCCGGTGGAAGCCTTTGCCCGTCTGCGCGAGGACGGCATGCCGGCCGCGGCGAACATCGGCAACGCAGCGGTATTCGGAATCGGGCTGCTCAATGCCATCGACTGGGCGCTCAAGCCCGATGAAAAAGCCCGCCCGCGGGACGTCGCCGCGTTTCGCCGGGCCTGCATGGCGCCGCCGTCGGGCGGCGAGGGGCCGGCCGAACCGGCCATCGAGGCGCCGCTGCCCCTCGGATTGTCCGGCGCGGAGGCGCGCACCTTCATTGCCGCGGTGCTGTTTGCCGATGTGGCGGTGGCGTCCGGCGACGATGTCGCCCGCACGGACGGCCGCACCCGTCTGGTCCGGATGCTGACCCAGGCGGTGGCGCCGGTGCCGCCGACGACCCGTCTCGCGGTGAATACGAAGGAGGGCTGCGCCGTCTGCTATGTGGGCGACCCGGAAGACGCCTTGCGCGCCGCGGCCCATCTGGGCGACGCGGCGGCGGGCGCCGGGCTCGGTGTGCAGATGGGCATCAATCTCGGTCCGGTGCGGGTGGCGCCCGATGCCAACGGCCGTTCGCGCATCCTTGGCGAAGGGATCGCCACGGCCTTCCGGGTCATGCGTTTTGCCGATCCCGGTCATGTGCTGGTGTCGCGGGCGTATTTCGAGGTCATCCAGCACCTCAAGCGCAACGCCGCGGTGTGCTTCCGGCACTTGGGCGTGCGCAAGGACGTCCAGGCCCGCGAACACGATCTTTTTGCCTATCTCGGCGAGGGCCTGGCGGCGCAGGCCGCGGAGGCGTCGATTCCCCAGCCGATGAGAGGGGCCGACGTGACGCCGGCGGTCATCGAGGCGGCCGAGCATCGCCTGGCCATGCATATCGGGCCGATGGCGAAGGTGCTGGTGCGCCGGACGGTTCCCCGCGCCACCAGCCGCGTGGAGCTTTATGAGCAACTGGGCCGGCTGATTCCCGATCCGGAACCGCGGGCGGCTTTTCTGTCGGGGGTGGCGGCCGATACCGGAACCGTCACGGCCGCCCGGCAATCGGTCAGCCCCGCTGCGGCGCCGGTTGCGAGCCCGTCGGCCGGCATCGCGGAGGGCGGGGCGATTCCCGCGGAGGCGCTGGCGCGCATCGAAAAACTCTTTGCACGCCACATCGGCCCGATGGCCAAGGTGCTGGTGAGGCGGGAGTCTCGCGGGGCGGACGGCCTCGAAAGCCTGTGTCGGGCGCTCGCCGGCCACATCGACAAACCGGCCGAACGGCAGCGTTTTCTGAACGACGCCGGCTTTTGAGCGCGGCGGCGGGGTCTGGCTGGCGGGGGATGAAGTCCTGGCGCCGGTCTTTATGCGCCGACGGCCGGCGCGAGGTCCGGCCCGTCGTCGCTCAGGCGATCATCGCCTTGCAGGCTTTGGCGCATTCGGCGCAGCTTTCCATGCATTCCTTGCACGGCGTGTGCTTGTCGGCGTGCTTCTTGCACTCGGCTTCGCAGGATTTGCACACATCGACACACAGGGCGGCCAGCTTCGGGGCGAACTTGGATTCGGCGCCGGCGAGGGTGATCAGGGCGCGGCAGGTGGCGAGCATTTCACGCACGCTGGCCGCGCAGGCCGCCATCGATCGGTCGCCTTCGCCGAGCAGCATGATGCAGTGGGTCAGGCAGACTTCGCCTTTCTCGATGCAGATCCCGGCGGTGTCGAGCACGGCCTGCCACGGGTGCGCGCCCATGTGATGGTGGTGGCTGTGGTCTTCGGCGATGGCGGCGCCGGCGGCAAGCAGCGCGCCGGTGGCGAAAAGGGCTTCGCGACGGTTCATGGAGCGGGTTCCGGTTATTGTTTGGTGGCGTCGGCGGGAGTGATGGCGCTGTCGAGGCGCCGGGCTTCTTCTTCGCTGATGTACTCGAAGACGCGCACCACTTTTTGGACGCCGTTGGTGGTTCGGGCGATTTCGGTGGCGGCGTCGCCTTCGCGCCGGCTGACCAGACCCATCAGATAAACGGTGCCGGCTTCGGTGGTGACCTTGACCTGCTGGACGTGGAATTCCTTCTGGTCCACGAAGCGCGCCTTGACCTTGGAGCTGATGTAGCTGTCGTTGCTGCGCGCGCCGAAGGTGCTGGTCGGTGCGACGCGCAGTTCATTGACCACTTCGCGGACGTTGTCGACGGCGGCGGCAAGACGGCCGGCTTCTTCGAGGCTCTCCTGATTGAAGGCTTCGCCGGTGATCAGCAGTTTGCGGTTGAAGGAAGTGGCGTTCACGTGGACCTTGTCGCCGAGGCGGTCGTTGATCCATTTGTTGGCTTTCCATTCGATCCCTTCGTCCTCGACGTAGGTGCCGGAGCTGCGCCGGTCGGAGACCATCGCGACCGCCATGCCGGTGCCGCCGACGATGACCGGGATGCAGCCTTGGGCGGCGGCGAGGGTGCCGATGGCGAGCGCGGCCCAGGCGAGGGATTTGCGGATGGATTTCATTCTTCTACTCCGAGAAAGAGGCAGTCGATGCCGTCGCACAGACAGTGCAGGGTGAGCAGATGGACTTCCTGGATGCGCGCAGTGCGGTCGGCGGGCACGCACAAGTGGATGTCGCCGGGGCCGAGAAGTTCGCCGATGATGCCGCCGTTCTTGCCGGTAAGGGCGACCACGTGCATTTCGCGCTCGTGGGCGGCGTGGATGGCTTCGATCACGTTGGGCGAATTGCCGCTGGTGGAAATCGCCAGCAGCACGTCGCCGGGCTGGCCGAGGGCCCGCACCTGCTTGGAGAAAACCTGGGTGAAATCGTAGTCGTTGGCGATCGAGGTGAGGATGGAACTGTCGGTGGTGAGCGCAATGGCGGCCAGCGGCGGGCGTTCCATCTCGAAGCGGTTCACCAGTTCGGCGGCGAAGTGCTGGGCGTCGGCCGCCGAACCGCCGTTGCCGCAGGCGAGGATTTTGCCGTTGGCCATCAGGCTGTGGGTCATGGCCTCGATGGCGGCGGCGATGGGCTCGGCCATGAACTCCAGCGCGGCCAGCTTGGTCTGGGCGCTGTCGTTGAACTGCTGGGCGATGCGGGCGACAAGATCCATGGCGGACTCCGGGGAAAGTGCGGCGGATTCTAGCATTCGCGCCCCAGGCCGCGCGGAGGGCGAGAAATCCGCTTACAAACCGACGTACACATCGACGCGCAGCCGTTTCCAGGGATTGGGGTCTTTGGCCATGCGGCCGATGCGGGCACCGATCGGCGTGCCCTTGTCCATCTCCTCGGCCACTTCCCGGTTGTCGCTGCGGGGCAGGTAGCCGAGCTTGGTGCCGCGCCACTCGACGCGCACGGCGAAGCGATCGTGGCGGTTGTCGGGTTCGCGGACCAGCACCAGGCGGTCGCCTTCGCGCATCTCGTCCCACAGGATCTTGCCGCTGTAATACTGAAAGCCGGCCAGCGGCGATGTCTGGACGAGGATGCGCACCGCGCCGGCGAAGGCCGGGGCGGACAGCAGGAGCGCGGCGAGCAGCAGCCTACGAAGCATCGAAGGCGCCGCGCAGCCAGTCGATGCGCGCCGGCTCCAGTCCGTCGAGGAGGAGGGCGTCGAAGCGGCAGGCGCGGTTGGCGTAGCGTTTGCCGGCACCGCCGAGCCAGGTCTGCGCGGCAACGACGATCCGCCGCTGCTTGGTGGCGGTGATGCTGGCCGCCGCGCCGCCGAAGCGCGGATTGCTGCGCAGGCGGACTTCGGCGAACACGACGACGGCGCCGTCGGCGGCGATCAGGTCCACCTCGCCGCCGCGGCAGCGCACGTTGCGCGCCAGCACGGTGAGGCCGTGACGCTCCAGGTGGGCGGCCGCCAAAGCCTCGGCGGAGGCGCCCCGGCGCAGGTGTTCGGCTTGCGTCGGCGGGTTGCGGCCCCCACAATCGGGCTCCCCCGCCTTTTTTCCAGACGCTTCGCCCGAAGCGCGCCATCTTCGCCATGCATCCCACATTTCCGGAAACTCCCCTCGCCAAGACGGCGTCATTGTATGTGGTGGCCACGCCGCTGGGTAATCTGCATGACATGGGCTTGCGCGCGCTGGCGGTGCTGGATGCCGTGGATGCGGTGGCCGCCGAAGACACCCGTCACAGTCAACGCCTGCTCGACGCCTTTGGCATCAAGACCCGCCTCGTGGCGCTCCACGAGCACAACGAACAGGCCGCTGCCACGCAGGTCATCACCATGCTCGAAGCCGGTCAGCATGTGGCGCTGATCACCGACGCCGGCACGCCGGCCGTCTCAGATCCCGGTGCGCGGGCCGTGGCGCGGGTGCAGGAAGCCGGCTTTCCGGTGGTGCCGGTGCCCGGCGCCTGCGCGGCGATTGCGGCGCTGTCGGCTTCGGGACTGACGGACGGGCAGTTCCATTTCCACGGCTTTCTGCCCACCAAAGCCACCGCGCGACGGGCGGAACTCGAAGCCCTGAAGCGTGTGCCCGGCACTCTGGTTTTCTACGAAGCGCCCCATCGCATCGCCGAAACCCTCGACGATCTCGCCGCCACGCTGGAGCCGAGCCGCGAGATCGTGGTTGCGCGGGAGATCACCAAGATGTTCGAGCAGATCGTGCGCATGCCCATCGTCGAAGCGCCCGCCTGGCTGGCGGCCGATCCGAACCGGGCGCGGGGCGAGTTCGTGCTGCTGGTGTCGGCCGCGCCGCCCCCCGACGGCCTGTCGCCGGAGGCCGAACGGGTGCTCGGTCTGCTGCTTGCCGAACTGCCGGTCAAGCAGGCCGCCAAGCTGGCGGCGGCCATCACCGGAGTCTCGAAGAACGCTTTGTACGAACGGGCGCTGGCCTTGCGCGAGGCGTGAGCGGCTTGCCGCGGCCGGGCTTCCGTCACGGCGGGCAGCCGAGAAACCGCACGGATTGGGCATTGCAACGGGTAGCCGATACGGCGTCATGGGCTTTCGGGCTGCTAAAATGCTCGGCTTGAAAATTTGCACCGGACCGAAAGCCATGCCGACCCTGACCCTCACCCGCCCCGACGACTGGCATCTGCATGTGCGCGACGGCGCCGCGCTGGCTGCCGTGGTGCCCGATACTGCCCGCCGCTTCGGCCGCGCGCTGATCATGCCCAATCTGCGTCCGCCGGTGACCACGGTCGAGCAGGCCGCCGCCTATCGGGCGCGCATCCTCGCGGCGGTGCCGGCAGGGCTCAAGTTCGACCCGCTGATGACGTTGTACCTCACCGACACCCTCAAGCCCGAGGAAATCGACAAGGCCGCCGACAGCGCTTTCATCGTTGCCGCGAAGCTCTATCCGGCCGGTGCGACGACCAACTCGGACGCCGGTGTCACCGACATCGCCCGCATCTACCCCGTTCTCGAACGGATGGCCGAGCGCGGCATCGTTCTCTGTGTTCACGGCGAGGTAACCCATGGCGACGTTGATATCTTTGATCGCGAGCGCGTCTTTATCGATCGCGTGCTGGCGCCGGTGGCAGCGCGCTACCCGTCCTTGCGGATTGTCTTCGAGCACATCACGACGACCGAGGCCGCGCAATTCGTGAGCGAATCCGGCCCCAACATCGGTGCGACGATCACGGCCCACCATCTGCTCTACAACCGCAATGCCATCTTCACCGGCGGCATCCGTCCGCATTACTACTGCCTGCCGGTGTTGAAGCGCGAAACCCATCGCGAAACGCTGTTGCGGGTGGCCACTTCCGGCAGCAACAAGTTCTTTCTCGGCACCGATTCCGCGCCTCACGCCAGAAGCACCAAGGAAGCGGCCTGCGGCTGCGCCGGCTGCTACACGGCTCACGCCGGCATCGAGCTCTACGCCGAAGCCTTCGAGCAGGCCGGTGCCCTCGACAAGCTCGAAGCCTTTGCCAGCTTCAACGGCCCGGATTTCTACAAGCTGCCGCGCAACGCCGACAGCATCACCCTGGTCAAGCAGGACTGGGACGTGCCTGCCGGCATCGACTACCTGCCGGACGATCCGCTGGTGCCGCTGCGCGGGGGTGAAACTATCGGCTGGAAACTGGTCTGACCCGTTCCAAAACCCTTCCTATGCAAGCCATGCTCAAAAAACTGCTGGTCCTCGCCGTCGTGCCCTTCCTTTCCGCCTGCGAGAACGAGGGCGCGGCTTTCATGATCGACGGCAAGGATCAGTCCATCGTCCTCGTGCGCGAACAGCACTGGTTCTGGGACAGCGAAGTCGATCAGGCCGTCGTCGTGTCGCACATGCCCGCGTGCATGCGCCGTTACGACATCAAGCCCGGTGTGGCAGGCAGCGTGAAAATGGAAGTCTACGAGGCTGGCGATTACCTTTGGGCGCTCAAGCAGGGCAAGAGCTGGTATCTCGCCGGCATCGAAAAGTGCGAGTTCCAGCCCTGGAAGGACGCGCCCGCCGAGCCGCCGGGCAAGCTCGTCGGCAACTTCACGCGCAAGGACGACCGGCTGGTGTTCGTCCCCGCCGACAAACCCGCCATCCCGATCAAGCCGGCCGGGGAATGAAGGTCGCGCCGGCGGATTTCGCGGCGCTTCCGCTGTTCGAATCCATCGCGGGGCCGCTCTCCCGTTTTGTGTCGCCGGCGCTCCCCGACGCCAGCCAGCTCACTGCGCTGATCGGCGAGCTGGCTCCCGCCGCCGCCAGTGGCAGCGGTCGACCGATCCGCTTCGTCCTGCCGCCGGACGATGGTCCGGCCTATGAGCAGCACATCCACGCCACCGGCGAAGTGCCGACCCGTCCCGGCGACTGGCACGATTTCTTCAACGCGCTGGCCTGGTGCGTCTGGCCGCGCAGCAAGTCCGTCTGCAACCGGCTTCACCTGCGCGAGCAGGCGGATCGCGCCGCCGCCGGATTGTCCGGCCGCGGTCCGCTGCGCGACGCGCTGACCCAGTTCGACGAATGCGGCATCGTCGTCGTTTCCACCGACCCTGAAATCCCGGCGCTGCTCGCGGCCCACGCGTGGGAAGAAGCCTTCTGGCAGCGCCGCGCGCGGCTGCTCGAATCGACCCGTTTCATGATCTTCGGGCACGGCAGTTGGGAGCAGCTTCGCGCGCCCTTTTTCGGCTTGTGCGCCAAAGCGCTGTATCGGGTGGTGGATGTGGCCTGGCTGACTTTGCCGAGCGCCGAGCGGCAGCGCGAAACCGATGTCTGGCTCGCCGGCCGGCTGGGCGAATCGCGGCCGGCCTTCGGCAAGTCCGACCTGTCGCCGCTGCCGCTGCTGGGCATTCCCGGCGTCACCCCCGACAATGCCCGGCGCGACTACTACCTCGATCGGGGCCAGTTCCGGCCGCGGCGCCGCCGATCCGCATGAGGCCGGCCCGGTTTCCTGCGCGCATCCGCCAACTCTGTGCTTGACCCCGGCCCGCCGTACTCGAATACTCGCGCGGGTCGCTCACCCGACCGTCGTGGGCGAAGACCGGTCTTTCTGGTGAAAAATCATGACCCTGCTTTCCAGCTTGCGTAGCTATCTCGAACTCGACGTGACGCCCGATCTCGACGGCGCGACGGCCACCCGCCGCAGCAACCGGCGGCGTCTGCGGGTGTTTCTGCTCGTGTTTCTGCTCGTGCTGGTGCCTGGACTGGTGTGGAATTTCATGCGCCCGGCCGAATACATGGCCAGCGCGCGGGTCCAGATCAATCCGGGCCGGGTTGCCGCGCCGGCATCTGGCGGCGAAGCCGCCCGCTCCGAAGCGGAACTGCTGACCCAGGCCCAAAAGCTCACCAGTCGCCCCTTGCTCGAAAAGGTGGCCGGCAAGCTGGCCGGACAAGGGCTGGAATTGTCCGGCGGCGATGCGGCCGTGCAATTGCAGCGCATGATCCGCGTCGTGCCGATCACCGGAACGGAGGTGGTCGAGGTGCAGGCGGTCGGTGCCCGGCCGCAGCAGCTGGCGACGGCGCTGAATGTGTTGCTGGAGGCCTACCGGGACGAGATGAAGGCGACTTTCGGCTCCGAGTCCGGCGAAAGCCTGGATAAGGCCCGCAGCGAGGTCGAACGGCTGACCAAGGCGGTGCAGGAGCGGCGTGCGCGTCTCGACGCCTTCCGCAGCGAAAACGGCGTGCTGTCGCCCGAACGCGACGAGAACGAGGCTGTGGCTCAGGTAAAAGGGCTTGCCACCGCGCTCAACGCCGCCAACGAAAAGGCCGCCCAGGCGGAAGCCCGGCTGCTCGCCCTGCGCGAAACCGTTGCCAACGGTCGGGGCGCCAGCGCGGCCAAGGACGATCCAACCCTTGCCGCGATGGAGAATCGCGCCGCGATGACCCGCGAAGAGCTCCGCGAGATGGACCGGGTCTACACCCCGGAATACATGAACCTCGACCCGCGCGCCCGCGCCCTCAAGACGCGCCTGATCGAACTGGAACGCCAGATCGACGTGCAGCGCGTCGCCAGCCAGCAGGCCGCCGTCGCCGCCGCCGAGCAGGAGCGGGCCAGTGCGCGCGCCACGGTGGAAAGGCTGCAGGCCCAGATCAACGCTCAGAAGGCCGGCATCCAGAGCTTCTCGTCGCGCTTCACCCAGGTCAAATCCCAGGAAGACGATCTCGCCCAGATCGAAAAGGCCAGCCGTGACGCAATGGAGCGTTACGCGCTGCTGGAGGCCAGCGACCGCAGCCGTCAGCCGGGCCTCAAGCTGCTCGAATCGGCCAGCGTGCCGCGTCGCCCCTTCCGCCCGGACTACCTCGCCGACGCCGCCATCGTGCTCGGGCTGGCCTTCGGGCTCGGTCTGCTGGCCATGTGGTTCGTCGAGCTTTTCCATCGTCAGCCGCCCGCCAAGGCGCCGGCCGCCACGACCACCGTGATCGTGCCGCCCCAGTGGGGTTTGCCGCAGCAAGGGCAGGGTGGGGGCGTGTTGCCCGGCGCCGAGCCGCCGGTCTTGTCGGCGTCGGCGCCCGCGGCTCTCGGCGTGCTGCCCGCGCAAGCCCCGATTCCCCGCGAACTCAGCCAGAGCGAAGCATCGGCGCTGCTCGCGGCCTCCGGGGATACACGTTTCATGGTCGCGCTGTTGCTGATGGGCCTGACGGCCGACGAAGTCACCGCACTGCGCCAACAGGACCTCGACGCCGCCGCCGGCGCGCTGCACATCGGCGGCCACGCCCGCCGCACGCTGGCCGTGCCGGGGGCCGTGCTCGCTAGCGCCCCCGCAGCGTCCGCCGACCCCGCCGCACCCTTGCTCAAGGATGCATCCGGCGCAGCGCTGTCCACCGCCGACATCGAGTCGATGGTGGCCTGCGCCGCCCTCGACGCCGGCCTGAGCGCCGCGGCCACGGTGACGGCCGACGCACTCCGTCACACCTGCATCGCGTGGCTGGTGCGTCAGGGCTTGCGCTTTTCCGATCTGGCTGGCATGGTCGGGCGCCCGAGCGCCGAGGCGCTCGCCTTCTATGCCGAACTCGCGCCCGACGGGCCCAAGCGGGGAGCCGCAGAGGTGGAATGGCCGATGCCCGCCCTGCGTGAAACCGGGGTCTGATCGACGCCCGGCTCAAGAAGCGCCGCACCGATTTTTCTCAAGGAACCCAGCATGTTGCAGAAACTCACCGCCTTCCCGGGCGTCCAGGGCCCGGTCGTCGTCATCGTCATGGACGGCTACGGCATTCCCAAGCTTGAAGTGGGCAGCGCGATTGCCGCCGCCCGCAAGCCGACCCTCGACCGGCTCTTCGCCGACTACCCGAACATCCAGCTGCGCGCCCACGGCACCGCGGTCGGCATGCCTTCGGACGATGACATGGGCAACTCCGAAGTCGGTCACAACGCCATCGGCGCCGGGCAGGTTTACTCCCAGGGCGCCGCGCTGGTTGCCAACGCCATCGCCGACGGCGCCATCTGGCAGGGCGAAGCGTGGCAGCAGATCGTGGCCGGCGCCAAAGCCGGAGTGAACGGAAAAGAGGGCGTGATCCACTTCATCGGCCTGTTCTCCGACGGCAA
>CALMXT010000228.1 GCA_937871125.1 uncultured Zoogloea sp.
TAAAAAAAGGCCAACCCGCAGGTTGGCCTTTTTGTCACCGGAAGCGGAATTACTTCTTCTCGGTGGTTGCAGCGGCAGCAGCGGCGTTTTCGGCGGTGGAGCCAGCGGCAGCAGCCGGAGCGGCTTCAGCGGGCTTGGCTTCGGCGGCCGGAGCAGCAGCCGGGGCTTCAGCGGCGGGAGCAGCCGGGGCAGCCGGTGCAACAGCGGCGGGAGCGGGGGCCGGAGCTTCAACGGGCTTCGGCTCTTCCTTCTTGCCGCAGGCGGAAACAGCGAGTGCAACGAGAGCAGCAACCAGGAGAGATTGTTTCATTGTTGGTTTCCCTTATCGATAAATGAAGTACAAAAGCTAAAATTCATTAGCAATCAGGTTGGGGAACCTGATCTGGTCCGAATCGTATCACGGGGGAAGTGCTTGAATAAAGACATTGTTGCGTTGCCGCAACAGGCTTTCGATTGTCAAGCCCTGTAATCAATATTGGTATTTATTTCATCATATTTTTTGATGGATGTGCAAAGCCGCAGCAGTACCAGTCGTAAAGCAGCGCGATGCCCTCTTCGGATAGTCCGGCAATGGTGTCGAGGCTGCGCTTATCGGCGAGACGCTCGATGATCGCCTGATCGGCCGGCTCAATAGGCACGGCCTCGCCGTTGAAGAAGAAGTGGCCTTCGGAAAACAGTAGCAGGCTGCGCGGATCGAGGCGGTAACCGTGGGCGCAGGCCGAGAGGAAATCTTCGTGTTCAACGGGTTCGTCCGGCGAGTCGAAGAAAATGTGGGCCTTGGGCTCGGTGAGGTAGGCTCCGAGGAAGCTGCGCACGTCTTCGCGGTTCCAGGTGATGCGCTGAAGCGTGTCGGCAACGCGGTCGATCATGGCATCGCCGATTTCGGCCGAGTGCGTTTGGCGCTGCAGATCCGGGTCCGCGTAGATTCCTTCCAGCTGGATGGATTCCTGCAGATGGATCAGGAATTGCTGTGCAAGCTCCTGAAAGCTCGGGGAGCGGAAACCGATGGAGTAGGTCGTGCATTCGCCGACCGCAATGCCGTTATGGGCCCAATGCGGCGGCAGATAGAGCATGTCGCCGGGCTCCAGCAGCCAGTCGTGGACGGGACGGAAATCCTGCAGGATCTTGAGCGGCGCGTCTTCGACGAGGGTCCGGTCGTCCTGGTCGCTGATCAGCCAGCGGCGCTTGCCGATGCCCTGCAGCAGGAAAACGTCGTAGTTGTCGAAATGAGGGCCGACGCCGCCGCCATCGATGGCATAGCTGACCATGAGATCGTCGAGGCGCGCCTGGGGAATGAAATCGAAGCTGTGCAGGAGCTTGTCGCCGTCGGGGCAGAACAGATTGAGACCTTGCACCAGCACGGTCCAGGGCTGCTTTTTGCGGCGGAGGTCGGCGGCTTTCTGAGGTCCGCGGATAACTTCCCAGTGTTCGTCGATCTGGCTGACGTAACGGGATTCCACGTCGGGGTCGCGGGCGAGTCCGAACAGCTCATCCTTCGAGATGACGCCAGTGAAGCCGGGAACCGCCTGGCGTACAAGGAGCGGTTTTTTTTGCCAGTACTCGGCGAGGAATTCCTCGGCCGACAGGCCGCCAAGAAGTGTATTCGTCATCGCGCGATTATAGCGCGTCGCCTTGCAATGGCCGGGCTCGCCGCTAAAATGACGCCCTTCATTCACGGACCCCAAGCCAATGCGCGACGCTGCCAGCAGCGAAGCCGTCATCGAGTCCCTCGACCACGAGGGGCGCGGCGTTACCCACGTTGACGGCAAGATCATTTTCATCGAAGGGGCGCTGCCCGGTGAGCGGGTGACGTTTTCGTCCTACCGGGTCAAGCCGAAGTTTGAGCAGGCCGAGGTGCTGCGGGTTCTGGAGCCCAGCGCCCAGCGCGTTACGCCGCGTTGCCCGCACTTTGGCATCTGCGGCGGCTGCAGCATGCAACATCTGGAACCCAGTGCCCAGGTCGCGGCCAAGCAGCGCGTGCTGGAAAACGCCCTGTGGCATCTTGGACGGGTGCGTCCGGAAGTCCTTTATCCGGCTATCGTTGGCCCGGAATGGGGTTACCGCTACCGGGCGCGGCTGACCGTGCGCGTGGTGCCGTCCAAAGGCGGTGTGCTGATCGGCTTTCACCAGCGGCGCAGCAGCTATGTGGCGCCGATGGAGAGTTGCGCGATTCTGCCGCCCTACCTCTCGGACATGGTGCCGCGCCTGCGCGAGCTGGTGGCCGGTTTGTCGGCACCGGAGCGCCTGCCGCAGATCGAGATTGCCGTTGGGGAAGGGCTCACCGTGCTGGTGTTTCGCAACCTGTTGCCGATAAGCGCCGCCGACGATGCCCGTTTCGCCGCTTTTGCCGAGGCCGAAGGGGTGCAGGTGTGGCTGCAGCCCGGCGGGCCGGATACGGCCGCGCGTCTGCACCCGGCCGCAGGGCCGGGGCTGGCCTACACACTGCCGGAATTCGGTGTGTCGATGGCCTTCCGGCCGACGGATTTCACCCAGGTGAACATGGGCATCAACCGCCTGTTGATGCGTCGCACGATGCAGTTGCTCGACCCGCAGCCCGGTGAGCGCATTGCCGACTTGTTTTGCGGTTTGGGCAACTTCAGCCTGCCGATTGCCAAGCTCGGTGCCACTGTGGTTGGTGTGGAGGGAAGCGAGGCGCTGGTTCGGCGTGCCGGCGAAAATGCCGCGGACAACGGCTTGTCGGAAGTCTGCGAGTTCTATGCCGCCAATCTCTTCGAAGCCACCGAAGACAGTCTTGCCGCCCTCGGGCCGTTGGATAAGCTGCTCATCGATCCGCCGCGGGAAGGCGCCATCGCCGTGGTTAAGGCGCTCGGGGCACGGTCGCCGAAGCGGATCGTCTATGTTTCGTGCAATCCGGCGACGTTGTCGCGGGATTCCGCCGTGCTGGTCAACGAGAAGGGCTACAAGCTGAAGGGAGCGGGAATCGCCAACATGTTTCCGCAGACTTCCCACGTCGAGTCGATCGCGTTGTTCGAGCGGGACTGAATCGCAGG
>CALMXT010000229.1 GCA_937871125.1 uncultured Zoogloea sp.
CGAGGGCCAGGGTGGAGCCCATCAGACCGGCGATGGCGGCAACAGCAAGGAGTTTTTTCATGGTGATCTTTCTCGGGTTGTGTAAAGGAAAACAGCGCGGAAAAGTTGGGATTGCGTGAAGACGGCCCCGCGTTGAAGCTTCGGCGAGAGGCGGGCCGAAGGCTTTGGGGGCTAGGGGTTAGCTCGGGTCGGTTCGATTGACTTCGTCGGCGGTCTGCTGGAAGAAGATGGTCAAAAGGCTGGAGCCCGCGCAGACCAGCCAGAATCCGAAGAATCCGATGGAATAGGTTGCGATGCTGGAAAAATGAACGGTCTCGCCGAACAGATAAAGCTCCTGCGGATTGATGACCGTAAAGAAAACGATTTCGGCTACACCTGCAACCAGAAAAGAGGGCCAGAAAATCTGAATCAATTTGAACATGCCTTGGGCTTCCTTCAAGTGCGGACCTTTTGGGAGCCCGCATGCGACCACGTTTCAGGAGTGAGAGCGCCGCTCGTCCTCCGCCATATGCGTCTTGGCGAAGCGGTATAAATAACCAGCCATCACAATAATAAAGACAATCGTAAACAGACTCAACAGACCGACATCGCTGCTGAACAGCTCTTTCCAGGCCATGACATTCTCCTTGTCAATCAATGGGTTTCGGTGTTTTTGGCGCTGCGGAGACGATCCGTCAGCCCCTCTCTGTAGAGTTCAGCCCTGACCTGTAGGTATCGGCCCGCGGTGCGAATTGCCGCGACGGATGTCCGGCACTGCAATTCGCCCGCGATTCCGATCGGTCGTTTTTAATGTGGCTGTTGAGTCTCGATCCGATGTTTCGCGCCTTTTATCGAGGCATCAGGAAGGCCGTTTTTTCCCGGACCGACACGGTTTCGTCGTCCAAGGCCTTGACTTCGATATAGACCGTATTGGAGCCGGGCTTGCCCGATTCCGGCGGTACGGCCACTTCGATGGTCACCGATTTGAGGCCGGCGGCATCGACTTCGAAGGGCTGGGACGGGCTGACCTGCACGCCGTCGAGACCGCTGGCGGACAAGGCGAAGCGACGGGGCTTTTCGGTCATGTTCATGACCTGCAGGTTGTAGACGTTGGCGATCAATCCGCCTTCGACTTCGCGACTCAGGGTGGAACGGTCCTTGATGACATCCACGCGCAGCGTCGAACGGGTTGCCAGACCCCACACCAGGGCCATGCAGAGGGCCACCAGCACGCCGGCGTAGATCAGGATGCGCGGGCGCATGACGTGGCCGACGATTTCCTTGCGGCCCCAATGCCGTTTCATGGCGTTTTCGGTGGTGTAGCGGATCAGCCCCTTCGGGTAGCTCATCTTTTCCATCACCTGGTCGCAGGCATCGATACAGGCGGCACAGCCGATACATTCGTACTGCATGCCGTTGCGGATGTCGATGCCGGTCGGGCAGACCTGGACGCAGATGCCGCAATCGACGCAATCGCCTTTGCCGATGGATTTGGGATCGGGGCCTTTTTTGCGCGGGCCGCGGGGTTCGCCGCGTTCGGGGTCGTAAGTGATGACCAGCGTGTCCGGGTCGAACATCACGCCCTGGAAGCGGGCATACGGGCACATGTATTTGCAGACCTGCTCACGCATCACCCCGGCGAAAAGATAGGTGAAGCCGCCGTAGAAACAGATCCAGAAGAGTTCCCACGGGCCGAAGCTGAAAGTGGCGGCCTCGTGGACCAGTTCGTGGATCGGCGTGAAATAGCCGACCAGGGTGAAGCCCGTCCAGAGCGACAGCAAGCCCCAGGTGCCGAACTTGGCAGCCTTGATGGCCAGCTTGCGGGCGCTCATCGGGGATTGGTCGAGCTTCATCCGCTGGCTGCGGTTGCCTTCGATCTTCTCTTCGATCCACATGAATATCTCGGTGTAGACCGTTTGCGGACAGGAATAGCCGCACCACAGCCGCCCCGCGACCGCGGTGAAGAAGAACAGCGAATAGGCGCTGATGATCAGGAGGATGGCCAGAAAGAAGACGTCCTGCGGCCAGAAGACCCAGCCGAAGATATAGAACTTGCGTTCGACCACATCCAACAGCAAGGCCTGTCGCCCGTTCCAGGGCACCCAGCAGAGCCCGTAGAAAAGCAGTTGGGTTGCCCATACGAGAATCCACCGCCAGGTCGCGAATCGGCCCGTGACGGCGCGGGGGTAAACTTTTTGTCTGACGGCGTAAAGGGTGTCTTCCATGTCTCCTCCCGCCTTGGCTTGGGCATCGGGTTTCTTTGCCGCTTGGGTATCTGTCTGGCTCATGATTGAATGGTCGATAAATTAAAACTCAAGGTTTTCCTGCCGCCGGAAAATGCAAGGGTCCGGGCCGGTAAGTGCTGAAGGCGGTCACGAAATCGTCCCGCGACCGGGTCAGGAAGAATGGATTATGGGTCCGTTCTTCGCCAATGGTTGAAACGGTCCGTCCGTGGAAGTCATGCCCTGGAAAGACAAGCGTTTCGTCGGATAGTGCAAAAAGCCGGGTGACCACCGAATCGTAGATGCGTCGGGGGTCGCAATCGTCCGCAACATTTCGGGCGCACCCGCGGAGTTCAAGCGCGTCTCCGCAAAACAGCCGGTCGCGCCACAGATAGCTGACGCTGTCGGTCGTGTGACCCGGGGTTGCGATCACCTGAATGCGTTCGTCTCCGAATTGGATTGTCTCACCATGCTCCACGAGCCGGTCGCCGATGCTCGAGCGGGTGTGCTTGCCGACGACGATTGGGGTTCCCCGATAGTGGTCGGCGAGATCGTTGGCAGCCTGCCGGTGGGTGTGGGTCAGCAGGATGTGCGCCAGGGTGAGTTCCCGTTCGGCCAGCAGGGACATGAGCAGCAGGCTTTGGCAGGGGTCGGAGCTCGGATCGATGACGACGGCCTGCTTGCTGGGCAGATCGGCCAGCAGATAGCTCATTGCCGCATTGGCCGAGTCAAAAAACTGACGGAAATACATGCCGAAATCCTTCCGTGAGTTGCGACACGCAATGATGTGAAGACTCAGTCGAAGAGCGGGGTTCGGCGGACGCGCGGTTCCGTGCTGGGCCGCTCGGCCGGGAAGGCATTCCCGTTCCCGAATCCGGATTGGCCGCTGCGTTCGGTTCCATGCCCGTTTCCCCCGTCGGTTCGCAATGGCGCCGTCAGGCCGTCGCCGAGTCGTCGGCGCCGATCAGCAGACGGGCATCGCTCAGGTATTTGTGGGGCGGCACTTCGAGGTTGGTGGGCGCCGGTTTGTTCTTGAAAACCCGTCCGGCGAAGTCGAAGGTCGAGCCGTGACAAGGGCACAGGAAGCCGCCCGGCCAATCGGCACCCATCGCCGGGCTGCCGGGTTCGAAGGCGCTCGACGGGGAGCAGCCGAGATGGGTGCAGATGCCCACCGCCACCAGATATTCGGGTTTGAGGGAGCGATGGGGGTTGTGGGCGTATTCGGGTTGCTGGGATTGCACCGTCGAGTCCGGGTCGGCCAGATTGGGTTCCGCTTTGGCGAGGGCGGCAAGCATTTCCGGGGTGCGGTGCAGTATCCAGACCGGTTTGCCGCGCCATTCGACGACCATCAATTCGCCGGGCGCGAGTTTGTCGATATCCACTTCCACCGGCGCGCCGGCAGCCATTGCCCGTTCGGACGGGGTGAGACTGGCAACGAAGGGCACGGCGGCGCCGATCGCGAGCGCCCCACCGACACCGGCCGTAACGAGAAGCAACTGGCGTCGCGACGGATTGCAGGGCAAGTCGATTGCGCCGCAATGGGTCGAAGGCGGGGGCGTGTGGGTCATGAAATTCTCCTGTGCGGGGCTGCGTGGCGTTGGCGTGCTGTTGTGTATCTTTATCAAGATCCATGCCAGCCGGGCATGACGCTGAAAATCGTTTGATAACAGCGACTTGGTGGCGGCGTCTCGATTTTGGCGGCAGGAGGATTTGGAAATGGCAGCCCGATGGCAGTCGGCTGGCGCAGGCTGGCGGCCTTTTGTGGCAGTGCCCATGACGCAGAAACCCCGGGCATCCTCGCGGACCCCGGGGTTGGGTGTGGCGACGCGGAAGGTCAGCGACCGATGCGTCCCTTGCCGTGGGCCAGCCGCTGCAGCACCGCGACCAGGGTGTCGACCTCGTCGCAGGTGTTGTAGAAGGCCAGCGAAGGCCGCACCGTGGCTTCCTGCCCGAAGCGGCGCAGGATGGGCTGGGCGCAGTGGTGGCCGGAGCGCACCGCGATGCCTTCTTCGTTGAGCGCCTTGCCGACTTCGTCGGGCCGGTAGCCGTCCAGCACGAAGGACAACACGCTGGCCTTGTCGCGGGCGGTGCCGATCAGGGTGAGGCCGGGCACGCTGGAGAGGCCGCGGGTGGCGTAGACCAGCAGGTCATGCTCGTAACGGGCGATGTTCTCCAGGCCGATCCGCTCCACGTAATCGAGCGCCGCGCCCAGGCCCACGGCGTCGGCGATGTTGCCGGTGCCGGCTTCGAAGCGGGTCGGCGCGCCGTGATAGACGGTCTTCTCGAAGGTGACGTCGGCAATCATGTTGCCGCCGCCCTGCCACGGGGGCATGTCTTCGAGGATCGCCCGCTTGCCATACACCGCGCCGATGCCAGTCGGGCCGAAGATCTTGTGGCCCGAGAAGACGAAGAAGTCGGCGTCGATGGCCTGCACGTTGACCCGCATGTGGGATACCGACTGGGCGCCGTCGACCACCGCCAGCGCGCCGGCCCGGTGGGCCAGCTCGACGATTTCCTTCACCGGCACCACGGTGCCCAGGGCGTTGGAAACCTGGGTGACCGAGACGATCTTGGTCCGATCCGACAGGAGCTTGCGGTATTCGTCGAGCAGCACCTGACCGCTGTCGTCCACCGGAATCACCTTGAGCTTCGCGCCCTTGGCGGCGGCGAGTTGCTGCCACGGCACGATGTTGGCGTGGTGCTCGAGGTGGGAGACGACGATCTCGTCGCCTTCGCCCACGTTCTGCCAGCCCCAGGTTTTGGCGATCAGGTTGATGCCTTCGGTGGTGCCGCGCACAAAGACGATCTCCTCCGCCGACGAGGCGCCGAGAAAGCGCGCCACCTTGTTGCGCGCCCCTTCGTAGGCGTCTGTCGCGCGGGCGGCCAGTTCGTGGGCGGCCCGGTGGATGTTGGAGTTCTCGTGCTGGTAGA
>CALMXT010000230.1 GCA_937871125.1 uncultured Zoogloea sp.
AAGTAATTCCGCTTCCGGTGACAAAAAGGCCAACCTGCGGGTTGGCCTTTTTTTACGCCCGCTTTTCACCCAATCAGCGAGATATGAGCGATCTGAGGCCCTTGATCCTCTTAGGTCTCTGGCCAGCGGGTCTGCAGCGGGTACAGGGAGCGCTTGGTCATTTGGTCGTCGCTTCGGACGATTTGATCACTCGCAATTAAGGTACCAAGGACTCATCCTCTCGCCCCCCACGTGTGTTACCGGCCTCATTCGCTGCAATGGGAGCACCAAAAAGAACAGACGCCAGCAGGAACGCATCCTCACCGCTTACAGCGGCACTCGAAAAAAACGCCGGACTAGCCGGCGTTCTTTGCTGAATCGGTAGTGCAAATCTATTTCAACTGCTGGTGCAGCAAACCGAGGATCTTGCGAGCGGATTCCGACGTATCCATTCCACCTTCGCGAGTCAGCACCTGCACGGTGGATGTCGAATCGACGCCCTTGACGTAGATGCGATACTGGCTGCCGGTCGGAACCTGAGGCTTGTCGCTGCGCCAGAAAGCGAGTTTCGACAAGAGGCCTTCGTCGCTCTTTTTCTTGACTTCGCCCTCCGGGTCAACATAACGGACGTAGTAGAGACCCTGCGTACGGTCGCGGTCCTCGACGGTGAAACCGACGCGATCGAGCGCCAGTCCAACTCGCCGCCACGCGCGATCAAAACCTTCCTGCACCTGCAGCGATGCAGCACCATCTGCGGCCTTTTCAAGGCTGGCCTTTTCGGCCTTGGGCGCGGCCGCGATTTGCGCCTTCGCTCGCGACTCGTCGGCCCCAAGGCGGATCATCAAGCGCTGCAGGAACTCGGCTTCGAGTTCGGGATCGGCGGCTCTCGGCTGCCAGATCGTGCGATCCTTCGCTTCGTTCGGGTAGATCTCCATCATGCCGCGGTGGCTGATGTAGATCTCCACGGAACCGGGCTCAGCACCCACCTCCAAACGCGTGCGGAACTTATCCCGCTCCGGCGTCGAATAGAGGCCGTCGAGCACCTTTCCGAGCGTTCGCCGGACAATATCGTCGTCGATCTTGGCGCGATTCTCGGCCCAATCGGTTTCCATCACGCCGATCTCGGGGCGATCGACGCTGAGGATGAAGCCGTTTTCCTGCCAGAACTCGCGCACCTGGGGCCACAGCTTGTCGGCCGTTCCCGGCACAACGAGCCAGCGCTGGGTGCCGGACCGCTCGACCCGCATCTTGTCAATGGACTGGGGCGCCACCTGGGCCGCGGGTGCTGCGGCACCGGATGCAGCCGACTGCGACCGCTCTGCGCTATAGGCCGAGAAGGTAGCGCTGCCCTTCGGACTCACATCCGGTACGGCATAACGATCATCTGCGGTGGGCGCGGTGAGATCGGGTGGAACCTCAAGGGAAGGTCGCGTGGCAGCGGTGGCCGCGCTCTTGTAGTCGATCTTTTTCGATTCCAGCAAGGAACCGGAACATCCGGCAAGTGCGACTGCGACGAAAACCGTCGCACCGGAAGCCAGCTTTCGGCTTTGCATGCGTAACCCTCGGGGTGGGAAAGTCTTACTCAACTGCAATGGAATGCGCAATCAACGACGAATTCAGACTTCGATTCCAGCCTGGCGCATGGCTGCGCGCACGCGCGGCTGGAAGGATTCGGACAAACGCGTGAGCGGCAAACGGATGGTGCCACCGACCAAACCCATCTGCTCGACAGCCCACTTGACGGGGATTGGGTTGGCTTCACAGAAAAGATCACGATGGAGGCCAACCAGCTTGGCGTTGATTTCACGGGCGCGCGGCGCATCGCAATTGATGGCTGCGACACACATTTCGTGCATGAGGCGAGGCGCCACATTGGCGGTAACGGAGATAGTGCCGTGACCGCCAAGCAGCATGAAGGCCATCGCCGTCATGTCGTCGCCGGTGTAGAGCGCGAAATCCTTGGGTGCGCGGGCAATCAGATCGCAGGCACGGTCGATGCTGCCGGTGGCGTCCTTGATACCGATGATGTTGGGGATTTCGGCCAGGCGCAACGCGGTGTCATTGGACAGGTCGGCCACGGTGCGACCCGGCACGTTGTACAGGATCATCGGCAACGGGCTGGCTTCGGCAATCGACTTGAAGTGCTGGTACAGCCCTTCCTGGGTCGGACGGTTGTAGTAGGGCACAACCGAAAGACCGGCGACGGCACCAGCCTTGCGCGAGAATTCGGTCAACTCGATGGCTTCCCGCGTCGAATTGGCACCGGTACCGGCGATGATGGGCGTGCGCCCCGCCGAATGCTCGACAGCCACGCTGATGAGTTCGCAGTGCTCTTCGACATTTACCGTCGGAGACTCACCGGTGGTGCCGACAACGACGATGCCGTCGGTGCCTTCCTTGATGTGGAAATCGATCAGGCTGCGGAAACGGGCAATATCCAGGCTGCCATCCTCGTGCATCGGCGTAACGATGGCGACAATCGAACCGGTAATCATGAGCTGTCGTTAAAAGAGGGAAAGTGTTCTATTGTACCCAATCACTTCCGCAAGGCTAGACGGACGCAAATTGCTGTTACGAAAAGCCGGGGGGATCGGAGCGGAGGGCACGACGGAAAAACGCCGACCCCGCCCTTGCGGAGCCGGCCTTGAAGAAATCAAAGATCGGCCAGCGTCTTGACATGGGCTACAACGCTGCGCGCCAGGGACGACAGCGAGTAGCCACCTTCGAGCATCGAAACGATGCGCCGGCTGGAGCATTCGGCAGCCACGGTCTTCAATTGCTCGGTGACCCACATGTAGTCGGCCTCGACCAGACCGAGGGAACCCATATCGTCTTCGTAATGGGCGTCGAAACCGGCGGAGATGAAGATCATTTCCGGCGCATGGGCACGCAGGGCCGGCATCCAGATGTTGGTGACGATCTCCCGGAACACGTCGCCCCGCGAGCAGGCCTTGACCGGCACGTTGACCATGTTCGGGGCCGGGTTGTCGGCGCCGCTGTATGGATAGAAAGGATGCTGAAAAATGCTGACCATCAGCACGCGGGGATCGTCCTTGAAAATATCTTCGGTGCCGTTACCGTGGTGTACGTCGAAGTCCACCACCGCAACACGCTTGAGACCGTGTTCTTCAAGCGCATGTCGCGCCGCGACCGCCACATTGTTGAAAAAACAGAATCCCATCGCCTTGCCGGCCTCGGCGTGGTGGCCGGGCGGGCGGATGGCGCAAAAGGCGTTTTCGGCCTGCCCCGCCATCACGAGGTCGGTGGCAAGAATGCCTGCGCCGGCGGAGCGCAATGCCGCCTTCATCGAGTGGGGGCAAACGGCGGTGTCGGGGTCGAGGTGGCGGATACCGTGTTCCGGCACGCTGGCGAGCAGTTCCTCGACGTGCTCGCGGGGGTGAGCGCGGCAAATCTGATCTACGGTCGCCATCGGTGCATCGTGGAACGCGAGATACATGTCGAGGCCTGCGGCAATCAGACGGTCATTGATTGCCGCAAGCCTTTCGGGCGATTCAGGATGGTGCTCGCCCATGTTGTGAAGCCAGCAATCACGGTGCGTGATGAATGCGGTACTCGTCATAAAATCCCCTACCCTCTCGCGATTCGTTGTTATAGCGCGTCGTTTTTCGCATGGCCCGGCGAACGCCTTAACCGGCGCGGACTCCATACATCCGGAACCCGCCCGACCAAACCCACTCCGCACATGCTTTTGTGAAACCATTATCCACTTAACCCGTCCCTGAAAAAAGCCCGTGCCATGCCGATTCACATTGCCCGCCGCCTCACCGAAGTTGCCAGCCGGATCATCCTGGGCAAGGAGCGTGCGGTGCGTCTCGCCCTTGCCTGCGTTCTCGCCCGCGGCCATCTGTTGATCGAGGATATTCCCGGCGTGGGCAAGACCACGCTCGCCCACGTTCTCGCCCGCTTGCTCGGCCTGCAGTTCCAACGCATCCAGTTCACCAGCGACATGCTGCCGGCCGATATCGTCGGCGTGTCGGTGTTCGACCAGCGGGAAGGCGCCTTCCGCTTTCACCCGGGGCCGGTGTTTGCCCAGCTTGTCCTCGCCGACGAAATCAATCGTGCGACGCCCAAGGCCCAGAGCGCCCTCCTCGAAGCGATGGAGGAACGCCAAGTCAGCGCAGAAGGGACGACCTGGCCACTTCCCGAACCTTTTTTCGTCATCGCCACCCAGAACCCGTCCGACCAGATCGGCACTTTTCCGCTCCCCGAAAGCCAACTCGACCGCTTCCTGATGCGCCTCTCGCTCGGCTACCCGGATCGTGCCGCCGAACGCGCCCTGCTGGCCGGCGAGGACCGCCGGGAGATGCTCGCGCGCCTGCCGGCCGAACTGCAGCCGGGCGAGCTCGACGCACTCTTCGCCGCGACCCGCGCCGTACACGTCGGGCCGCGTCTACTCGACTACGTGCAGAACCTACTCGCCGCGAGCCGCGACGGCGCCAACTTCGCGCTCGGTCTGTCGCCCCGCGCCGGCCTCGCCCTGCTGGCCGCAGCGCGCGCCTGGGCGCTGCTTCACGGACGCGACCACGTGCAGCCCGAGGACGTGCAGGCGGTGCTGCCCGCGGTTGCCGGCCATCGCCTGCGGGCGGCGGAAGAAATGCCGCTACCGCCCGATCGGCTCGTGCGCCGCCTGATCGAAGCCGTGGCGCTGCCCGGATGAGCCTGGCGCAATTCCGCGCCCGCTTCCAGCGCTGGCTGTTCCGGGTCGGCGGCCCCGAGCCCGCGCCGATCCGCCTCGGCCAGCGGCGCATCTTCGTTCTGCCGTCCCGCTTCGGGCTGGCGCTCGGCATCACGCTGCTGGCCATGCTGCTGGCCTCGATCAATTACACCCTCAGTCTGGGCTTCGCCCTCACCTTCCTGATCGGCGGCGTCGCCTGGATCAGCATTCACCACGCCTTTCGCAACCTCGTGGATCTGGCCATCACACCGGGCCGCAGCGACGCGGTGTTCTGCGGCAGTCCGGCGCGCTTCGGCATCCTTCTGCACAACGCCGCCCACCGCTCACGCCTTGGCCTCGTGCTCTTTCCCACCCAGGCCCCGACGCTCCGCACTCACCCCTTCGACCTCTCACCCGAAAGCACCGCGACACAGGAAATCGCCATTCCGACCGCAACCCGCGGTTGGCTGACACTGCCGCGCCTGACCCTCGAAACCCGCCATCCACTCGGTCTGATCCGCGCCTGGAGCCTTTTCCAGCCCGACCAGCGCTGCCTCGTCTACCCCGCACCGGAAGCCGACGCACCGCCCTTACCCCTGGGCGACGACAGCCGTTCAGGCGCGGGCGCCCAAGGCCGCGGACGCGACGACTTCGCCGGCCTGCGCCACCACCAACCGGCCGACTCGCCGCGTCACGTCGCCTGGAAAGCCGTGGCCCGAGGCGGCCCCTGGCGAACCAAGGAATTCGCCGGCGCGGGCAGTCGGCGGGCGTGGCTCGACTGGCAACAGCTGCCCGCCGGCCTCGGTGTCGAAGCCCGTCTGTCGCGCCTTGCCCGCTGGATCGTCGACGCCGACGCCAGCGGCATCGACTACGGCCTGCGTCTGCCCGGCGTGGAACTCCGCCCGGCGCACGGTGCGCCCCACCGCCACGCCTGCCTCACCGCCTTGGCGCTGTTCGGAGCACCCGATGAACGGTCTGCGTCCTGACCAGGCGGGCTGGTTGCTGGCCGGCGCAGCGATCACCCTCGCGCCCCACACCGCCCACCTGCCGCCCGCCTTGTCGGCCATCTGCGCACTGCTGCTGGTGTGGCGTGGCCTGATTGCCCACCGGGGCTGGCGACTGCCCCACCGCGGCCTCCTCATGGCACTTGCCGCCGGCGTCGTTGCCCTCGTGCTGATGACGTTCCACCAGTTCTTCGGCAAGGAACCCGGCATTGCGCTGCTGGCCGGACTGCTCAGTCTGAAGCTGCTCGAAACCGGCAGTGTGCGCGACGGACGGGCAGTGGTTCTGCTGTGCTTCTTCCTGCAGCTCGGGCAGTTTTTCTACCAGCAGAATATGGCCATCGCCGCCCTCGCGCTGCTCGGTGTCATCGTTGCCATCGCCAGCCTCCTTGCGCTGGAAGGATCGACCGCCCCGCCGCAGGCACGAGCCCGCGAGGCCGCCAAGCTGGCGCTGCAGGGCATGCCGCTGATGCTTGTGCTGTTCGTGCTCTTCCCACGCATCCAGGGTCCGCTGTGGGGTCTGCCGGACGACGCCTATAACAGTGTCGGAGGGCTGTCCGACAGCATGGCGCCGGGCGATCTGGCACGACTCAGCGAGTCCGGCGCCATCGCCTTCCGGGTCAGCTTCGAAGGCGATCCGCCGCCCCCCGCCGAGCGTTACTGGCGCGGCCCGGTACTCACCCGCTTCGACGGCCATACCTGGCGCCCCGACCGTGTTCAAGATGGTGCCCACCCGGCCTACCGCCCCCAGGGCATGGCCTACCCCTACGTCCTGACGCTCGAAGCCCACAACCGTCACTGGCTGCTGGCCCTCGATTTCCCCGGCGCAACGCCCGGCTTGCGCTTCACCGACGACTATCAGCTCCTCTCCCCCGACGCGGTCCAAAGCCGCCGGCGCATCGCGCTGGTGTCCTATCCCCACACCCCGGTCGGACGCGACGAAAGTAGTCTCAACCTGCGCGCCGCCCTACAACTGCCCAGCGGAGCCAATCCGCGCACCGTCGAACTGGGGCAACGTCTGCGCGCGGCGGCAAAAAGCCCGGATGAAATCCCGCCCCTCGCCATCGCTCACTTCCGCGCCAGCCGGCTCAGCTACACCCTCGAGCCGGCGCCCCTGGGCCGCGACGACGTGGACAATTTCCTGTTCGACACCCGCCAAGGCTTCTGCGAACACTTCGCCGCGGCCTTCGTCGTCACGCTGCGTGCCGCCGGCGTACCGGCGCGGGTCGTCACCGGCTACCAGGGCGGCGAGCCCAACCCGGTGGACGGCACCTTCGTCGTCCGCCAGTCCGACGCCCATGCCTGGGCCGAAGTGTGGCTCGCCGGACGCGGCTGGATCCGCATCGACCCGACCGCCGCCAGCGCACCTCAGCGCATCGAAAAAGGCCTTGCCGCAGCCCTCCCCGACAGCACCCACCTGCCGCTCATGCTACGTACCGACCTGGCCTGGCTGCGCGGCCTGCGCAACCGCCTGGATGCGCTCAACAACAGCTGGAATCAATGGGTTCTCGGGTACAATCCGGCCCGCCAGCGGGAGCTGCTCAGCGGGTTCGGCTTTGGCGAGCCCGACTGGCAGACCCTCACCGCGCTGATGAGCGCAGGCTGTGCCCTGGTCATGGGCGGGCTCACCGTATGGGCGCTGCGGCGGCGTACTTCGGCCGACGCAATCGATCGCAGCTGGGCTCTGCTGTGCCGCCGGCTCGCCGCCATCGGTCTGCCCCGCGCCGACTGGGAAGGCCCCCTCGACTATGCCGCGCGCCTCGCCCGCCAACGCCCCGATCTGGCCGAACCGCTCAATCGCATCGCCACCGACTACGCCCGCCTGCGCTACGGCCCTGCCGCCGACACCACGCAACAGCAACGCTTCCACCAATCCATCAAGAACTTCCGCCCCCGATGAAAACCGCCTCATCCTGCCCGCGCCTCGCTTCGACCCTGCTCGCGGGCCTTCTTGCCGGCCTCCTCGCCACCGTCGGCCATGCCGCCGAACGCTACGCCGACCGGCCGGAAGCCCAGCAATTCATCGACGAAATGCAGCAAAAACACGGCTTCGACAAGGACGCCCTGACCTACATCTTCCGCCGCGCCGAATACCTGCCGTCGGTCATCAAATACATCTCGCCTCCCAAAGACCCCACCGGAGTGCGCTCCTGGCAGCGCTACCGCAGCCGCTTCGTCGAACCCGTGCGCATCAAGGCCGGCGTCGCCTTCTGGGATCGCTACCAGGACACGATCCGCGCCGCAAGCGAGAAGTACGGTGTGCCGGAAGAGATCATCGTCGGCATCATCGGCGTCGAAACCATCTATGGACGCAACACCGGCAACTTCCAAGCGGTATCCGCGCTGGCCACCCTCGCCTTCGACTACCCGCGGCGGGCCGAGCTCTTCCGTGGCGAACTCGAAGCCCTGCTGCTGATGGCCCGCGAACAGCACCGCGACCCGCTGGACTATCAAGGCTCGTTCGCCGGCGCCCTCGGCCTGCCTCAGTTTCTGCCCAGCAGCGTGCGCAACTACGCGGTGGATTTCGACGGCGACGGCCAGATCGACCTGCTGAACAGCCCGAAGGACGCCATCGGCAGCGTAGCCCGCTACATGCAGATGCACGGCTGGGAAGCCGGCGCGCCGGTAGCCCAGCGGGCCAGCATCGGCCCCGATGCCGACCTGCCGCCGCTGATCGCCAATGACATCACCCCGGCCTTCGACGCAGCCAGCCTGGCCAGCCACGGCGTAAAGCCGGCCGACGGCACGACGCCAGCCGGCAAGGCCGCCTTCGTCGAACTGGTGACGCCAGGGGAGGACAGCGAGTACTGGCTCGGCTACCAGAATTTCTACGTCATCACCCGCTACAACCGCAGCAGCTTCTACGCGATGTCGGTGTTCCAGTTGGGCGAAGCGGTCAAGGCGGCGCGGACGGCCGCCCTGGCAAGCAGGAAATAAAGTCGGCCTCGCGGAGCGGGCAGAGCCGCTCCGCCCTTCAGGCGAAAAGCGCCAGCACCTTTTCGGGCGGACGGCCGATCACTGCACGCTCGCCGCGCACAACGATGGGCCGCTCGATGAGGATCGGGTGCGCCACCAGCGCATCCAGCCATTCGTCCTCGCTCAAATCCCGCCCCGCATAATTGGACTTGAAGACGTCCTCGCCCCTGCGGACGATATCGCCGGCGTGCATGCCGAGCTTTTTCAGGACGTCGACCAGTTCGGCGCGACTGGGCGGGGTTTTGAGATATTCGACAACTTCCAGCGTCACGCCCTTGTCGGCAAGCAACTGGCAAGCGCTGCGACTCTTGCTGCAGCGGGCGTTGTGATAGACGCGAACGGTCTCGCTCATGGTTCGGTTTCCGGGGATTTCAGGTCACGGCGGATGGGCCTACAACAGCACATCCTTCGAGACGCCGCGACGCTTGATGATGCGGCGTAACTGCCCAAGGGCTTCAAGCTGGATCTGACGGACCCGTTCGCGGGTCAGCTCCAGGCTGTCGGCGAGTTCTTCAAGGGTCTGGATTTCGCACTCGTCGATACCGTAGCGGTGACGGATCACCATCCGCTGCTTTTCGTTGAGTTGGCCGATCCAGTCCCGCACCAGGTTTTCAACTTCCAGATCGTGAATCTGGAGGTCGGGCGTATCGGCGGAATCGTCGGCCAGGGATTCGCCGATGGACAGGCTCGGGTCGATGTCCAGCGGTGCGTCGAGGGACGCGGTGTGCTCGTTGAGGGCGAGGATGGCACGCACTTCGTCGACGGAGCGAGCCAGCTGGCGAGCAACGTCCTCAACCGTGGTGTCGCCGTTGTTGGCCGCTTCGAGCTGGCGCTGACAGCGCAGCACCTGATTGAGCTCCTTCACCACGTGCACCGGCAGGCGGATGGTGCGCGACTGGTTCATGATCGCCCGCTCGATGTTCT
>CALMXT010000231.1 GCA_937871125.1 uncultured Zoogloea sp.
TCGGCCAGGGTGAGGCCGGCCTTGGCCAGCACCGCGCGGATCGCCGGCGCCGGGCCCATGCCCATGATTTCGGGCGGCACGCCGGCCGAGGCGCCGCCGACGATGCGGGCCAGCGGCTTGAGACCGTGGGCACGCACATAGTCGCCGGACGCCACCAGCACCGCCGCCGCGCCGTCGACGATGGCCGAACTGTTGCCGCCGGTCTGCACGCCCTTGAAGGCAGGCTTGAGCTTTTGCAGGGTTTCGAGGCTGGTCGGCTTGACGTGCTCGTCGCGGGCGAACACCTGCTGACGGTCGGCCAGCTTGAGGAAGCGGCTCTGGTAGCCGTCGAGGGCGAATTCGGCGTTGCTCACCGGCGCCACTTCGTCGTTGTAATAACCGGCGTCCCAGGCGGCATTGGCGCGGGCGAAGGTCTGGGCGGCGTAGGCGTCCACGTCCTCGCGGGTGATGCCGTAGCGGCTTGCCACGTTTTCGGCGGTGTTGCCCATGCCCTGGCGGGTGGCCGGATCGGTGAAGGCTTCCCACAGGAAGTCCTTGAACTCGATCTGGCCCATGCGGAAGCCGGAGCGGTGGGTGTAGGCCGCCACCGGGTTGCGGGACATGGATTCGGCGCCCACCGCCAGCACCACCTGGGCGCTGCCGAGGGCGATCTGGTTGGCCGCCTGCAGGATCGTTTCGAAACCGGTGCCGCAGATGCGCGTGGCGAGCATCGCCGGCGCCGTTGCCGGCACGCCGGAATAGAGGCCGATGTGGCGCGGCAGGTAATAGGCGTCGAAGCCGGCCTGAGCCATGTTGCCGGCCACCACCGACTGCACGTCGGCCGCCGGAATGCCGCTGCGCTCGAACAGCGCGCGGGCGGCGAAGATGCCCATGTCGATGGGGTTCACATCGCGCAGCACGCCGTTGTAATCGGCAAAGGGCGTGCGGGCGCCGGCGACGAGGTAGACGTCGTTGTAGCGGGTGACCAGCGCGCTCTGGGTGAATTCTTCGTAAGCCATGTTCTTAACCCTTCTTGCGGTTGAGGAATTCCTGCATGCGGCGATTGGCTTCGTCGCTGCTCTGGGCGATCGCGGCCGCCAGGGATTCGGTGTAGAGGCCGTTGGCCATGGACATGTCGCCGATGTTGGAGACGGCGGTGATCGACGCCCAGTTGGAGAGCGGCGCGTTGGTGGCGATCTGGGCGGCAAGCCGCATCGCTTCGTCGAGCGCCTGACCTTGCTCCACGAGGTAATGGGACAGACCGAGGCGGTAGCCGTCTTCGGCGTTGTAGCGACGGCCGGTGAGCATCATCTCGGTCATGCGGTCCGGGCCGATGATCTTGCCGACCCGCACCGAGGCGCCGCCGCCGACGAAGATGCCGCGCTGGCCTTCGGGCAACTGGAAGAAGGCGCTCTTGTCGGCAACCCGCACGTGGGTGCTGGTGGCCAGTTCAAGCCCGCCGCCCACTACCGCGCCGTGCAGCGCCGACACCACCGGACGGCCGCCGAACTGGATCTTCTGGAACACCTTGTGCCACCACTGGGAGTGCTGCAGCACTTCGAAAGGCGAGCGGACCTGGTGCTCGGACAGATCGAGCCCGGCCGAAAAGTGCTCGCCCTCGCCCGAGAGCACCACCACCGTGGCGTCCGAGCCCAGGCTGTCGAAGCAAGCTTCGAGGTCTTGCAGCAAGCCGTTATTCACCGCGTTGCGCTTGGCCGGCCGGTTGAGCCGGATGTGGGCGATGCTGTTTTCGATGCTGACCAGGATGTTTTCGTATTTCATGTTTCTTCCTTGTTGTAGCGCGCGGGGCGGCGATTCTCCCGACCCGCGCAGTGACCTTGTCAGAGAGTTCCCGCCGGAACGATCACGTCCTTGTCCGGCTGGTCGGCGTGGAGGCGCATCACCAGATCGGCGCGGCGCGTCAGCACCAGGCGCTGGTTGATGTAGCCCTTGTCGGTGATCTCGCCGGCGTCGATGGACGGCGGCTCCACCAGCACCATCGCCCGCGCCGCGTAACCGGACGAACCGCCGCCGGTCTTCTTGAGCGTGGCGAGGCCGCGGGCCACCATGGCGCGCACCGAGGGCTGGTGCAGCAGTTCTTCGACCGAGGCGTCGGGCGGCAGGTTGGCGGACAACTTGCGCAGCTCGGCCACGTTCGGAAAGATCAAAAAGCCGATCTCATCCCGGTCGTGGCCGGTGACGACGATGTCCTGGGCCATCGGCACCAGGGCGTCGAGGCCTTTCATGCGCAGCGCGCCGACGTGCACCCAGGTGCCGGTGACGAGCTTGAAGTCTTCGCCGACCCGGCCGTCGAAGAGCAAGCCCTTCTGCGGACGGTTGGCATCGACGAATTCGACCGCGTCGCCGATCTTGTAGAAGCCTTCCTCGTCGAAGGCGGACTGGGACAGTTCCGGCAGCTTCCAGTAGCCCGGCATCACGTTGTGGCCGCGCACCCGCACTTCCATCTTGTCGGCCGAAGGCACGAGCTTGAGTTCGGTGCCGGGAATCGGAATGCCGATCACCCCCGAACGCTCCGGCGCAAAGTGGCTGTCGGTGCACAGCGGCGCGGTTTCGGTGGAGCCCCAGCCGGACACCAGCGGCACATGCACGCCGAGGGTTTCCATCGAGAGACGGTTGATCTCGTCGTACAAGTGCTGGGGCAGCGCGGCGGCGGCGTAGAAGATGACCTGCAGGTTCTTGAAGAAAGCCTGACGCAGGGATACGTCCTCGTGGAGCGCCGAGACCAGCATGTCGAAACCGCGCGGCACGTTGAGATAAACCGTCGGCGAAATGTCGCGCAGGTTTTTCAGGCTGATCTCGAAGGCCCCCGGCGCGGCCTTGCCGGCGTCCAGATACATGGTTCCGCCGTTCCGCAGCACCATGTTGAAGTTGTGGTTGCTGCCGAAGGTGTGGCTCCACGGCAACCAGTCGACGATGACCGGCGGCTGCTTTTCCAGGAAAGGCCAGATCTGCGCCTTGGCCTGCTGGTTGGAGCAGATCATGTGCTGGGTGTTGATCACCGCCTTGGGCGCCCCGACCGAACCCGAAGTGAACAGGAACTTGGCGATGGTGTCGCCATTCACCTTGGCGTAGGCGGCATCCACCGCGGCGTTGTCGGTACGCTCCAGCAGCGTGGCGAAGGGCACCGCGCCTTCGGCCGGGCCGCCGGCCGTGCCGGCCACCACCACCCCGTCGTGGAGCGGGGCGATGGCTGCCAGCGCCGGGGCGAAGCGGGCATGGTTCTCGACGAAGATCACACCCGGCGTGATGTGCGCAATGTTGCTCTTGAGCTTGGCGAAATCCTTGGAGACCAGCGAATAGGCCTGGGAAATCGCCGACACCGGCACGCCGATGTGCATTGCCGCCAGCATCAGCACGGCGTGTTCGACGCTGTTGTCCGACAGCACCGCCACCGGACGCTCGGCCGACAGATTCTGGCCGAGCAGCCAGCTTGCCACCGCGCGGACCCGGGCCAGGGTTTCGGCGTAGCTCAACCGGACCCACTCGCCGTCGGCACCGCGTTCGGCCAGGAAGGTGCGCTCCGGCGCCTCGGCGGCCCAGCGCTCGAGATGCTCGCCGAGTTTGGCGGGCACCGGGCCGAGGGCCATCGGCGAGCGCAGCACGCGACTGCCGTCGACCCGGTGGTCCACCTGCACGGTGGCCGGCGCAAACAGCAGTTTGGGATCGCGAATGATCGTGTTCATCGTGCGCCCCTCACTTGCCGGAAATCATTTTCCAGTCGCCGCCCTGCACGCGCACCAGCACGCGGGCACGGTCGTCGAGACCGAAATGGTCGTTGGCGCTCATGTTGAACACGCCGTGGGCGCCGGCAACCTCACGCTCGGCTTCGATGGCATCGCGCAGCCCCTTGCGGAAAGCCGCGGTGCCCGGCTTGCCGGCCTTGAGCGCGGCAGGCACCGCCTTTTCGATCAGTTTGTAGGCATCGAAGGCATACGCGCCGAAGGACGACACGCTGCCGGCGCCGTACTTGGCTTCGTAGAGCTTGATGTATTCCAGCGCCGGCTTCTTGGACGGGTGCGAATCCGGCAACTGGCTGGCCACCGCAACCGGGCCGATGGGCAGGATGCCGCCTTCGACCGCCTTGCCGCCCACCTTCAGGAACTCCTTGTTGGCGGCGGCGTGGGTTTGATAGATCTGGCCTTTGTAGCCGCGCTCGAACAGCGTGGTGTGGGGCAGCGCCGCCGGCGTGCCGGAACCGGCGATCATCACCGCGTCGGGCCGCGCGGCGACGAGCTTGAGCACCTGACCGCTGACCGACGTGTCGGTGCGGTTGTAGCGCTCGACCGCCACCAGCTTGATGCCGGCGGCTTCGGCCGCGGCGGAGATTTCCTTCAGCCACACTTCGCCGTAAGGATCGTTGAAGCCGATGAAGCCGAGGGTCTTCACCCCCGTCTGCTGCATGTGGCCGACCAGCGCCTTGGCCATCAGCGAGTTGTGCTGGGGCGCACGGAACACCCAGTGGTTCTTGGCCGCCGGCAGATCGACCGGACACATGGCCACCTGCGGCGTGGCGGTTTCGTTGGCCACTTCGGCCATGGCCGCGCAGGCCGGCGTGGAGGACGAACCGACCAGCACGTCCACCTTGTCTTCGGTCACCAGCTTGCGGGCGTTCTTGGTGGCCTGACCGGGGTCGGTGGCGTCGTCCAGCACGATGTAGTTCACCTTCTCGCCGGCGATGGTGGTCGGCAGGATCGCAAAGGTGTTCTTTTCGGGGATGCCGAGCGAGGCCGCCGGGCCGGTGGCCGACACGGAAACACCGATATTGATATCGGCTTGGGCCAGACCGGAAAGGGTTGCCAGAATCAGGGCGGGCAGTATGCGTTGGGTTTTCATCGTGTCTCCTCCAGGTGGAAGTTGATCCGGTTCTGCGACCGGGCGCGTATCAGATATGAGATTTTCAACCGCAGGGAAAATATACTTTATAATATGATTGGAACGCAAGTGATCGTATCTGATATTTACAGAGGAGACTATGTCCAACTACCAAGCCCCCCTGCGCGACATGCGCTTTGTCATTCATGAGCTGGTCGGCAGCGCCCCGATCTGCGCCCTGCCCGCCTACGCCGACTGCGACGCCGAGCTGATCGACGCCGTGCTCGAAGAGGCCGGCCGCTTTGCCGGCGACATCCTGTCGCCCCTCAATCCGGTGGGCGACCGGGACGGCGCGCGCTGGCAGCCCGGCGCCGACGGCAAGGGCGAAGTGCTCACCGTCGCCGGCTTTGCGGCCGCCTATAAACAATTCGCCGACGGCGGCTGGATGGCCCTGCCCTGCCCGCCCGAACACGGCGGTCAGGGGCTGCCGCGCCTCCTGGCGGTGGCGGTCAGCGAAATGTGGAAGTCGGCCAACCTGTCCTTCTCCCATGTGGTGACGCTCACCCACGGCGCCATCGAGGCGCTGATGATCGCCGGCTCCGACGACCTGAAAGCCACCTGGCTGCCCCGGCTGGTGACGGGCGAATGGACCGGCACGATGAACATCACCGAACCCCAGGCCGGCTCCGACCTCGCCGCCATCTCCTGCCGCGCCGTGCCCCAGGCCGACGGCAGCTTCCGCATCAACGGCCAGAAGATCTTCATCACCTACGGCGACCACGACATGGCCGCCAACATCGTCCACCTCGTGCTGGCCCGCACGCCCGACGCCCCGGCCGGCGTCAAGGGGCTGTCGCTGTTCCTGGTGCCCAAGTTCATCCTCGACGCCGACGGCAATCCGGGCGAACACAACGACGTGTATTGCACCTCCATCGAACACAAGCTCGGCGTACATGGCAGCCCGACCACCACCCTGGTCCACGGCGACCACGGCGGCTCCACCGGCTACCTGATCGGCGAACTCGGCCGCGGGCTGGAAACCATGTTCGTGATGATGAATTCGGCGCGCCTGTCGGTCGGCACCGAAGGCCTCGGCGTCGCCCAGCGCGCCTGGCAGCTCGCCTCCGAATACGCCAAGGAGCGCATCCAGGGCACCGACATGACCCAGAAGAGCGGCGAGCGCGTCGCCATCGTCCGCCACCCCGACGTGCGCCGCCTGCTGATGCAACAGCGCGCCCACACCGAAGCCATCCGCGCGCTGGCCTACAGCATCGCCGCGCTACAAGATGTAGCCCACCAGTCGGACGACGCCGCCGCCCGCGACGCCGCCCACCGCCGCGTCGAACTGCTGACCCCGGTGCTCAAGGGCTGGAGCACCGAAAGCGCGGTGGAACTCACCTCGCTGGCGATCCAGATTTTCGGCGGCATGGGCTTCGTCGAAGAAACCGGCATCGCCCAATACATGCGCGACGCCCGCATCACCCCGATCTACGAAGGCACCACCGCGATCCAGGCCGCCGACCTCGCCGGCCGCAAGATCGCCCGCGACGGCGGCAAGGTGCTCGCCACCCTGATCGCCGACATGCACGGCGACGCAGCCCGCCTGCAGGATTCCGGCCACGCCACGCTCGCCGCCATCGGCGCCCGGCTAGGCGCCAGCCTCGGCCATCTGGAAGCCGCCACCGCCGCGCTGCTCGAAAAAATGCGCACCCAACCCGCCGCCGGGCTGGTGGTGGCCGAACCCTTCCTCAAGCTGCTCGCCACGGTAGTCGGCGGCTGGCTGATGGGCAAAGCCGCACAGATCGCCACCCAGGCCATCGCCGCCGGCAGCACCGATCCGTTCTA
>CALMXT010000232.1 GCA_937871125.1 uncultured Zoogloea sp.
TTCGCTGCTGATGATGGTGATGCGCAACGCCACCACCGATTCGCCCTGGCCGGTGTGCAACAACCCCGCGGCCCACTACAACCGTCCCGACCGCCCCGACTGCAACCTCAAGCTGCCCCTGTGGCAACTGGTGCGCGCCAGCACCGCAGCGCCGACCTTCTTTCCGCCGGAAGTCGTCACTTTCGGCGAAGGGGACGAAACCTACGGATTCGTGTTCGTCGATGGCGGCGTCACCACCTACAACAACGCCGCCTTTCTGGCCTTCCAGATGGCCACCGCGGCGCCCTACAAGATCGGCTGGGCAAGCGGCGCCGACAAGCTGTTGATCGTCTCCGTCGGCACCGGCAGCGTCGCCAAGGCGCGGCCGGGCCTCAAGCCCGCGGACATGTGGTTGCTCGACAGTGCCAAGACAGTGCCCGGCGCACTGATGAACGCCGCCAGCGCCGGCTGGGACATGGCCTGCCGCGTCCTTGGCGAATGCCGCTGGGGCGGCCCCATCGACCGCGAGTTCGGCGACATGGTCGTTTCGCCCGGCGACGCGCCCAACTTCACCGGCACCAAGCAGTTCGCCTACGTGCGCTACGATCCGGACGTGAGCCAGCCGGGGCTGGACGAACTGGGCCTGCCCGACGTGAAATCCGCCGACGTGCAAACCCTCGATTCCATCGAACACATTCCGGACATCCGGCGGGTCGGCGTCGCCTACGCCGAACACTGCGTGAAACTCGAGCACCTGCGCGGCTTCGTCTGAGCCGGCCGGCAAGCCCAACCGCCACCCACACGGACCGCGCCCGCCGTCGTTCGCCCAAGGAGAACACTGCATGAACGCCGAAGCCGACACGACCACCCGCCGAGAGACCATCGGCCGGGCCTGCCGCGCAGACGAAGCCGCCTGCGTCGCGGCCCTCGTCGGCGAAATGGAAACCGTCGCGCCAAACTGGGAAGCCGTCGCCGAGCACGCCCGCAGCCTCGTCGCCACCGTCCGCCAACAGCGCAGCGGCGCCAGCGGGGTGGACAACCTGATGCACGAGTTCTCCCTGTCCAGTCAGGAAGGCGTGGCGCTGATGTGCCTCGCCGAGGCCCTGCTGCGCATCCCCGACCACGCCACGATGGACCGCCTGATCCGCGACAAGATCGGCAAGGGCGACTGGCGCGCCCACCTGGGCCACAGCCCGTCCCTGTTCGTCAACGCCGCCACCTGGGGTCTGATGCTCACCGGCACGCTGGTGGCCACCCATAGCGAAAACGCCCTCGCCGGCAGCCTGACCCGCCTCGTCGCCCGTGGCGGAGAACCGCTGATCCGGCGTGGCGTGGAATACGCCATGGGTCTGCTGGGCCGGCAGTTCGTGATGGGCGAAACCATCGCCACCGCCCTCGCCCGCAGCGAAGACGAAGTCCGCAAGGGCTACACCCATTCCTTCGACATGCTCGGCGAGGCCGCCATCACCAGTGCCGACGCCGAACGCTACTTCAACGCCTACCGGCAGGCGATCCACGCCATCGGCAAGGCCTCCGACGGCCGCGGCGTGGTGGACGGCCCTGGCATCTCGATCAAACTCTCGGCGCTCCACCCGCGCTACCACCGCGCCCAGCGCCAGCGCGTGTTCGACGAGCTTTACCCGCGCCTCTACGCCCTCACCGCGCTTGCCCGCGACTACCGGATCGGGATCAACATCGACGCCGAAGAGGCCGACCGCCTGGAACTCTCCCTCGATCTGATCGAACGGCTCATCGCCGAACCGGGCCTTGCCGCCTGGGACGGCCTCGGCGTGGTCGTACAGGCCTACCAGAAACGTTGCCCGGCGGTCATCGACCATCTGGTCGCCCTCGCCCGCCAGCATGGCCGGCGCATCATGCTGAGGCTGGTCAAGGGCGCCTACTGGGACAGCGAGATCAAGCGCGCCCAGCAGGACGGCCTCGACGGCTACCCGGTATTCACCCGCAAGGTACACACCGACCTCTCCTACCTCGTCTGCGCCGCCCGGTTGCTCGCCGCCGCCGACACGGTCTATCCCCAGTTCGCCAGCCACAACGCCCACACCGTAGCGGCGGTCACCCGCATGGCGGCCGACCGGGGCGTCGTCGATTACGAATTCCAGTGCCTGCACGGCATGGGCGAAACCCTCTACAACCAGATCGTCGCCATCGGCCAGCCCGGCGGCCGCTGCCGCATCTACGCCCCGGTGGGCAGCTACGCCACCCTGCTGCCCTACCTCGTGCGGCGTCTCCTCGAAAACGGCGCCAACAGCTCCTTCGTCAACCGGATCGTCGATGAAAGCGTCGGCATCGACGAACTGATCGCCGATCCACTCACCCAGGTGCAGCACGAAGGCGGCATGCCCCACCTCGGCATTCCCCTGCCCCGCGATCTGTTCGGCAACGAACGGCGCAATTCCGCCGGCCTCGATCTGAGCAGCGACAACGTCATCGCCGCCCTCGACGCCGACCTGCGCCAACTGCAGCACCGCCACTGGCACGCCGCCCCACTGCTGGCCGACGGCGATGCCACGGCGGACCGCAACGTCAGCCTGCCGGTGAGCAACCCGGCCGATCGCAGCGACCTCGTCGGCAGCGTCACCGAAGCCTCGCCGGCCGACGTCGACCGCGCCATCGCCGCCGCTGCGGCCTTCGCTGCCGACTGGCATGCCGTGCCGCCAAGCCGCCGCGCCGCCCTGCTGCGCGCCTGCGCCGACGCCTTCGAAGCCCATCGCAGCGAACTCATCGCGCTGTGCATCCGCGAAGCCGGCAAAACCTGGCCCAACGCCGTCGCTGAAATCCGCGAAGCGGTGGATTTCTGCCGCTACTACGCCGCCCGCATCGTCCGGCTCGCCAGCCCGGATGCCGCCCCCGGCGTCGTTGCCTGCATCAGCCCGTGGAATTTTCCGCTGGCCATCTTCGTCGGCGAAATCAGCGCCGCACTCGCCGCCGGCAGCCCGGTGATCGCCAAGCCCGCCGAGCAAACGCCGCTGATTGCCGCCTTCGCGGTGCGCCTGATGCACGCTGCCGGCATCCCTGTCGCCGCGCTCCAGCTCCTGCCCGGCCGGGGCGAGACCGTCGGCGCCGCCCTCACCGCCGACGTCCGCGTGCGCGGCGTGATCTTCACCGGATCGACCGAAGTCGCCCAGATCATCAACCGCAGCCTGGCCGCACGCCCCGCCGATCTGCCCGCCCCGCGCCTGATCGCCGAAACCGGCGGCCAGAACGCGATGATCGTCGACGCCTCGGCCCAACCCGAACAGGTGGTGCTGGACGTGCTCGTGTCCGGCTTCGACAGCGCCGGCCAGCGCTGCTCGGCGCTGCGCGTGCTGTGCCTGCAGGAAGACATCGCCGACCGCGTGCTGGCGCTGCTGGACGAAGCCATGAACGAACTCGTCGTAGGCAACCCGGCGGAACTCGCCACCGACGTCGGCCCGGTCATCGACGAAGAAGCCCGCGCCGGCCTGATCGCCCACATCGACGCCATGCGCGCCGCCGGCCGCCGGGTGCGGCAGGGCGCGCTGCCCGCGGAGTGCGCCGCCGGCAGCTTTGTGGCGCCCACCCTGATCGAAATCGACAGCATCGCCGAACTTCGGCGCGAAGTATTCGGCCCGGTCGTGCATGTGCTGCGCTATCCGGCCGACCGCCTCGACCCGCTGATCGCCGCGATCAACGGCACCGGCTACGGCCTCACCTTTGGCATGCATAGCCGTATCGACGAAAGCATTGCCCACGTGGTCCACCGCCTCCGCGCCGGCAACCTTTACATCAACCGCAACATCGTCGGCGCCGTCGTCGGAGTGCAGCCCTTCGGCGGCGAAGGCAAGTCCGGCACCGGTCCGAAGGCCGGCGGGCCCCTCTACCTGCCGCGCCTCGTCGACGCCGCAGCCCTCGCGCCCGACACGCTCGGCCTGGAGCGCGACGAAACCCGCAGCGCCTACACCGATGCCTTCCGTGTCTTGCGCGACTGGGCCTACCGCCACGACCTGCGCTCACTCTCCGCCGCCTGCAACGACTACGCCGCGACCACGCTATTGGGCCACCACGCCGAACTCCCCGGCCCCACCGGCGAGCGCAACATCCTGAGCTTTTCATCGCGCGGCGTGGTGCTGTGTGTCGCCGAAAACCAGGCCGATCTCCTTGAACAACTCGCCGCCGCCCTCGCCACCGGCAACATCCCGGTCGTCGAGTGCGACTCGCCGGCCAGTGCCGTCGCCGACGGCCTGCCGCTGGAAATCGCCACGCTGCTCCAGCGGGTGCGCGACGACAAACTGATCGCCATCGTCCTCCACGCCGGCAGCCGGCAAAGCCTCGCCACGCTGCGCCAGCGCGTCGCCTGCCGCGAAGACCGGATCGTGCCGGTGATCGAACCCGCCCCCACCTCCGGCCGCTACCCGCTGTATCGCCTCGTCTGCGAGCGCAGCCTGAGCATCAACACCGCCGCCGCCGGCGGCAACACCAGCCTGATGACGCTGGCGAGCTGAACCGCCGGCCATCCGCCGCCCCCATAAAAAACGGCGCGGATGCCATCGCATCCGCGCCGTTTCCGCAACCAGGCAGCCCGGCACGCCGGACCGCCTTCTCCCACCGGGAATTACTTCGGGTTGTGCAGCTTGAACACCCACACGGAACCGCCCTGCTCCAGGAAGTTCACGCGACGGGCCACGTCGCCGCCCCACAGGGGAACCGCGCCGCCCCAGCCGGACACCACGGCAACGTACTGCTCGCCGTTTTCCATCCAGGTGACCGGGGGAGCCACCACGCCGGAGCCGGTCTGGAAGGACCAGACTTCCTTGCCGGTCTTGGCGTCCAGCGCCTTCAGGTAGCCTTCGGGCGTACCGTAGAAGGTCAGGTTGCCGGCGGTGGTCAGAACGCCGCCCCACAGGGGAGCGAAGTTCTTGTTTTCCCAGACGATCTTGCCGCCGTTCGGATCGATGGCGCGCAGCGTGCCGATGTAGTCGTCGTGGAGCGCCTTGATGGTGAAACCGGCGCCCAGGTAGGCGGCGCCGCGCTTGTAGGAGACGGGCTCGTTCCAGATGTCCATGCCCCATTCGTTGGCCGGCACGTAGAACAGGCCGGTCATCGGGTTGTAGGCCATCTGCATCTGGTTCTTGCCGCCGAGGAAGGACGGCGCCGAGAACACGGTCTTGCCCTTCTTGCCATCTTCGCCGGCAGCTGTCGGATCGCCCGGACGACCCCCTTCGGTGTAGATCGGACGACCGGTGGTCAGGTCGAAGCCCTTGGCCCAGGTGATGTCCTTGACGAAGGGGAAGGCGTTGATCAGCTTGCCGTTGGTACGGTCGATGACGAAGAAGAAGCCGTTGCGGTCGGCCTTGCCGCCGGCCTTGATGATCTTGCCGGTCTTCGGATCCTTGTAGTCGAAGGACACGAATTCGTTCACGCCGTCGAAGTCCCAGCCGTCGTGGGGCGTGGTCTGGTAATGCCAGACGATCTTGCCGGTATCCGGATCGATGGCCACGGTGGCCGACGAGAACAGGTTGTCGCCGGGGCGCAGGTGGCTGTTCCACGGGGCCGGGTTGCCGGTGCCGGCGAAGACCAGGTTGGTTTCCGGATCGTAGGTGGCGCCGTTCCAGGTAGCGGCGCCGCCCGTCTTCCACAGGTCGCCGGTCCAGGTGGCGTTGAGGGTGCCGGAGATGCCGTTTTCGACCTTCTCGCCGTTCACCCACTTGTAGCCCATGTGGCCTTCGACGGTCGGACGCGTCCACACCATCTTGCCGGTCTTGGCATCGCGGGCTTCCATGCGGCCTTCAACGCCGAATTCGCCGCCGGACACGCCGGTGATGACCAGACCCTTGACGATCAGCGGCGCGGCGGAAGCCGAGTAGCCAGCCGCGTAGTCGTCGATCTTTTCCTTCCACACGACCTTGCCGGTGTCCTTGTTGAGGGCCACGAGCTGGGCGTCGAGGGTGGCGAAGATCACCAGGTTGTCGTAGAGCGCGGCGCCGCGGTTCACCACGTCGCAGCAGGGCATGATGCCTTCGGGCAGACGGTGCTCATATTTCCAGAGCTTCTTGCCGGTCTTGGCATCCAGCGCGAACAGGCGGCTGTAGGAAGCCGTCACGTACATCTTGCCGTCGAACACCAGCGGCTGCGATTCCTGACCGCGCTGCTTCTCGCCCCCGAAGGAGAAAGACCATGCGGGCACCAGATTCTTCACCGTCTTCACGTTGATCTTGTCCAGCGTGCTGTAACGCTGACCCTGCTGACCGAGACCGAAGTGGACCACGTCGCCGGTGGTCTTGGCGTCGTTGAGGATGTCGGCGTCGGTCACTTCCTTCGCCTGGGCCGCACTGGCGACCATCAGCGCGGCAGCGATGACGGACATCGCAAACGGCTTTTTCATGTTGTAGCTCCTTTGGGTCATTGAATGTCTCCTTTGTGAAGTGCTGAAGCACGCTTTGGTCGGCCACCTCCCAGCCCGACAAAAGTGCGCAGCACCGGCGTTCCGCAAGACCTGTGCCACCACTGGCCCTAGCCCCCGCGACCGGTGGTTTTCCGGATATGAAACGGAAAGTCGTGGCTTGGGGCGGTGCGCGGCGGGGCACATTCTGTCTGCCCGGCTGCTTCATTCCTCATCAACTGCTCCAAACAGGAACAACCCGGAGCGGAGCAGAACGAGGCAGCAAAAGCGCGCAAACCCGCGTCCAACCCGCCTCCGCCGGATTGCGGCGATTGGCACAGAGCTTGCGGAGTGCTTCCCATCAGAGCAGGCCGCCCACGGGCAGGTCGCCAACAGGAGACAAATTTGAGCATCCACCGCGCCTTCGCCGCCGCAGCGCTTGCTGCCGGCTGCAGCCTCGCCGCCGCAGCCGATCCGGCCACCCATCAGCCCGACCCCCTCGACTCGCCGCGCTGGGGCGACATGCGGAAGGAAATCTTCCCGCCTGCCGCCAAGGTGGCGTTCGACCCGCGGGTCAAGGTTGTCGCCCCGCTCACCGCCGAGAACGCCCTCAACGTGCCGGTCAGCGTCGATGCGAGCGCGCTCGCCGACGTGAAGGAAGTACTGGTCTTCGCCGACTTCAACCCGATCACCCGGATCGTCCGTTTCGAGCCTGCCGGCGCCCATCCGGGCCTGGGCTTCCGCATCAAGCTCCAGCAATCCTCGCCGGTTCGCGCCGCGGCCCGTACCGGCGACGGCCGCTGGCATGTGGGCGGCACCTGGGTGAACACCACCGGCGGCGGCTGCACCGTGCCATCCACCGGCAGCGCCTCGCCCGAATGGCAAAAGCGCCTCGGCGAAGTCAGCAGCCGCGTCTGGCCCAAGCAAGACGGCGGCGAACGTATCCGCCTGCGCGTGATCCACCCTGAAGACACCGGCCTCGCCGCCGGCGTGCCGGCCTTCTACATCCAGTCCCTCGATCTGGCCGACGCCGCTGGCACGCCGTTGATGCACATCGAAGGCTTCGAGCCGCTGGCCGAAAACCCGGTGTTCACCGTGGATATCCCCGCCAGCCGCAGCGCCGCCGGCTACCGGATCGGCGGCCGGGACAACAACGGCAACGCCATCACCGCGACGATCGAAAAATGAGCGCACCGATCCGCCTTCTCGTGGCCCTTTTCGCCCTCGGCTGGGCGCTGCTCCTTGCCGCAGCCGACATGGACTACGGCCTCGCGCCGGAAAAAATCGCCGACGATACCTGGGTGCTCACCGGGCGCAGCGAGGATTTCACCTTCAAGAACGGGGGCAACATCGTCAACACCGCCTTCGTCGTCACCTCGGCCGGCGTGCTCGTCATCGACAGCGGCCCGTCCCGCACCTATGGCGAGCAACTGCGCCGCGCCATCGCCCGCATCACCGACCAGCCGGTGGCGCTCGTCATCAACACCCACCATCATCCGGACCACTTCCTGGGCAACCAGGCCTTCCCGCCCGAAACCCTCGCCGCCCTGCCCGGCACCGTCGAAGGCATCCATTCCGAAGGCGGCAGCTTCAACGACAACATGTACCGCCTCGCTGGCGACTGGATGGCCGGCACTGAGCCCGTCGCCCCGACCCGCCAACTCAAGGCCGGCCCGTTGGAACTGGGCAGCCACCGGTTCGAGTTGATCGCCCTCGACGGCCACACCGGCGCCGATCTGGCGATTCTCGACCGCAGCACCGGCGTGCTCTTTGCCGGCGACCTCGTCTTCAACGACCGCGCCCCGACCACGCCCCACGCCCATCTCCAAGCCTGGCAGTCCGCCCTCAACAAACTGGAGGCGCTCAAATTCACGCGTCTGGTGCCCGGCCACGGCCCCGTCGCCAGCGACGCCGGCCCGATCCGCCAGACCCGCGCCTGGCTCGCCTGGCTCGACGCCACCCTGCATCGGGCCGCTGACGACGGCCTCGACATGACCGAAGTCCTGGCCCTGCCGCTGCCCGCCGAATTCCGCCGCCTCGCCGTGGCCGATGCCGAATATCGCCGCTCGGTCGGCCAGCTCTATCCCGCCTACGAACTGCAGGCACTCGGCGCCGGGAAGACCGGAAAATGAACGCCGTCCTCGCCCAACCCCGGCCCGCAGCGCTGCCGCGCCCGCTCAAACTGGCCATCGGCGCCTCGCTGGCCGTCCATGCCCTCGCCCTGCTGTGGCAACACGGCGGCCTGCCGCGCCTCGACACGAACACGCCGCGACCGCTGCAGGTCGTGCTGCGCAGCGCAACGCCGATTTCCGAACCCTCGGCCGAGCCCGTCTCCAAGGCCCACCTCGCCCCGGCAATCGCCCCGCGCGCGCCCATCGCAGCGCCAAGCCCCCGCGCGAAGCCGCTGGAAACCCCTCGCCCCACGCCCATCCTGACCCGACCGGCCAGCACCGCCGCCACGACGCTGCGCGCCCAAACCACCCGCGCCGCCCCGACCGCATCCGAGACCCCGGAGCCCGCGGTCGCCCAGACCGCAGCTGAACCCGCGCCCCGCGCCCCGACTCCGGCCATTGCCGCCGCCCGCGTCGAAGCGGCGCCCACACCGCCCGCCGCCGACGAAGCCCCCGATCCGGCCCAGCTCGAACGCTACGGTCGCAGCCTCTCCAGCCTCCTCGCCCGCCAGCAGAACTACCCCCGCCTCGCCGCCATGCGCGGCTGGGAAGGCGAAGTGCAACTGCGCGTCACCATCGCCCGGCGGGGCAACATCGTCGCCACCCAGATCGTGCGCTCCAGCGGCTTCGAGGTGCTCGACCAGAACGCCGTCCAGCTCGTGGCCGCCGCCGCGCCGTTGCCGCGCCCGCCCGAGCAGCTCCAGAACCGCGACATCCAGGTGATCGTCCCGGTGCACTACAAACTGGAGAAATCCTCATGACGGATGTGGCCTGCCCGGCCCAGGCGCCGCATCCCGCGAACGCCGCCGACCGCCATGTCCCGCGGCAACGCTCCCTGCGCCTGCGCATCAGCCTGGTGCTCACCGCGCTGGCCGCCGTTTTCGTGCTGGCCGGCGCGGCCCTGTGGGTGCGCGACGCCCGGGTCGCCATCGTCGAAGAGATCACCGCCGCCCATCGGGTCGCCGCCCAGTGGCTCGGCGTCTCCGCCCGCGGCACGAGCAGCGGCGATCCGGCGTGGAGCGAGGCGCGCCTGCTCGCCCACCTCGCCGCGGTCGGACGCATCCGCGCCCATCAGCTCGAGGCCCGCGATGCCGCCGGCACCCTGCTCTACCGCTCCCCGCCGTCCACCTACAAGGCCGGTCACGACGCGCCGGCGTGGTTCGCCCGGTGGCTGACCCCGGCCCTGCCGCCGCTCCACATCGGCGCCGGCAGCCTCACCCTGAGCCTGCAACCCGACGCCTCCCGCGCCATCGTCGATCTGTGGGACGACCTTTCCGCCGCCGCCGCACGCGCCCTGCTCGCCCTGGCCGGACTCTTCGCCGGCTGCTGGCTGGCCCTGGACCGGGCGCTACGCCCCCTCGACAGCGTGATGGCGGCCCTCGACCGCACCGGTCGCGGCCGCTTCGACACCCGCCTGCCGGAACACGGCCCGAGCGAACTCGCCTGCCTCGCCCGCGCCTTCAACGGCATGGCCGCCCGGCTGGACGAAGCCGTTGCCGAAAACGTCCGGCTGAGCCACGCGCAAGCCGTCGCCCAGACGCTCACCGAGCGCCTCGAAGCCGACCGCCGCGCCATCGCCCGCGAACTCCACGACGAACTCGGCCAAAGCATCACCGCTGTCGCCGCGCTGGCTGGCGCCATCGTCCAACGCAGCAGTACGGAGCCGGCCATCCGGCAAAGCGCCGAAGTCATCCGCGACGTCGCCTCGCGCATGCACGACGACGTGCGCGCCCTCCTCACCCGCCTGCGCCCGCCAATGCCGGGCCCGGCCCCGCGCCAGAGCCTCGACGACGCCGTAGCGGGCTACCTCGCGGTCTGGCAAGAACGCCATCCTGGCATCCAGCTCGCCACCGAACTCTTCGCCGGCCCCCAGGCGCTTCCCGACGATGTCACCCTCGCCGCCCTGCGGGTGGTGCAGGAATCCTGCACCAACATCGTCCGCCACGCCCAGGCCGACAAAGCCCGCGTCCGGCTGCTGCGCAGCGACGCCGCGCTGACCGTCGAAATCGCCGACAACGGTCGCGGCATCCAGCCCGCCGCCGGTCAACCCGGCTTCGGCCTGACCGGCATGCGCGAACGGATCGACGCCCTTGGCGGCAGCCTCGAAATCGGCAGCCCCGCCGGCGGCGGCACGCGCATCCGCGCCAGCCTGCCGCTGCCACCCACCACCGCAACCCAAGCCCCGGAGTCCGTCGCATCATGAACTACGCTCATACCGATCCCCGGCTCGACGAGCTGACCCTTGTGCTCGCCGACGACCACGCCATCGTGCGCCTGGGCTTCCGGCTGCTCCTCGAAGGCGTCGGCGCCCGTGTGCTGGCCGAAGCCGACAGCGGCGAAGCGGCCCAGCGCCTTGTCGCCGAACTCAAACCCGACGTGCTGGTCATGGATCTGTCCATGCCCGGCTGCGGCGGCCTCAGCGCGCTGGAACGGATCCTCGCCAGACAGCCCGACGCCCGGGTGCTGATCGCCTCCGCCCACACCGACCCGCTCACCGCCGAACGCACCCTCAAGGCCGGCGCCGCCGGCTACCTGTGCAAGCGCAGTTCCCCGGACGAACTGTTGCGCGCCGTGGCCCTCGTCGCCGCCGGCCAGCGCTACCTCGACCCCGACATCGCCGCCCAGCTGCACCGCGCCGACCGCCCCGAACACCCGGCCGAAGCCCTCACCGACAAGGAATTCCACGTCTTCCTGCAGCTCGCCCAGGGCCGCTCGGTGGCCGAAGTGGCCGACACCTTCCACCTCAGCCCCAACACCGTCGGCACCCACCTCTACCGCATCAAGCAAAAACTCGGCATCCAGAACATGGCCGAACTGGCCATGGCCGCGGTACGCGCCGGCGTGATCGAGGTGTAATGGGTGGCCATATGAGCTAATATAAAAGCTCATATGAACCGCAAAGGAATCGCCCCGTGTCTTCAGTCAAAGCCACCGCAAGGCGCGACCCGCAAACGCCGGCCCACGAATGGGTCGTTTACCGCAACGCCTTTCTGACCAGCCCCGCCCAGGCCCAGATCGCCGCCATCCGTCAGGGCGCCCGCGCCAGCAACCTGATCGGCGTCGCCGAAGCCATGCGCGTGCCGCGCGAGCAGGTTTATGGTCTGGTCGGCCTGTCCACCTCCACCGCCAAGCGCAAGCTCGCCCGCGACGAGACCCTCGACCCCCTCGTCACCGAGCGCCTCACGCGGCTCGGCGCCATCGAAAAGCTGGCCGAAGACACCTTCGACGATCCGGAGCTGGCCAGCGCCTGGCTGCAAACCGCCAATCTCGCCCTCGGCAACCTCACCCCGTTGTCCATGCTCGACACCGAGATCGGCTGCCGCGAGATCTCCCGCGTCCTCAACGCCATCGCCTACGGCGGCGCGGCCTGATGCGCGCCTGGCGGATCGCCAAGACCCGTTTTGCCCTCGACCGCAGCGGCGCCGGCGGTCTGGCGGACGGCGGGCGCTGGCACACCCAGGGCGTGCCGGTGATCTACGCCGGCCTCAGCGCCGAAATCTGCGCGATGGAAAAACTCGTCCACACCGGCCCTTTCCTGCCCGCCGATCTGGTTCTCGTCGCCCTCGCGCTGCCCGACGACCCCGCCCTCTACGAACACGCCGACCCCGCTACCCTGCCCCACTGGGACGCCACGCCGCCCGGCGCCGTATCCATCGACTTCGGCACCGCCTTCCTCCACGAAACCCGCGCCCTCGGCCTCATCGTGCCCTCGGCAATCGTCCCCGAAGCGCGCAACCTCGTCATCAATCCGCTCCACCCACGCTTCGCAGAAGTCACGTTCAAAATCGAACGGCCTTTCGTGTTCGATCGCCGTCTGCGCCCGTAAGCGCGGCAGCGCTTATCTGAAGCGACGCCACAGACTCAGCGACAGGGTCGACTGGCTGGCGCTTTCCACAACCGGCGAGCGGGCCGCATCGCCGAGCAGATGGGCGTGGATCCACTGTCCGCTGAGGCGCCAGTCTGGGTCGAGCCGATACTCGCCGCCGATTCCAAGGTTCGTATCCTGCTGGCCGGAACGCATCGTCCACGGCGCCCGGTTGCTGCGCTCCGCCTGCGCCTCGGTGAGCCCGAAATAGCTTTGCCGATACGCCTGGTTGGCCCAGGTGCTTCCCAGGCTGAGCGCGAGCGTGCCCCGCTCCCCCAGCGGCAGGCCGGTAGTGGCGGCCAGCTCGGCCAGCAGACCGTCGCCCCTGAGGCCCGAACCGTAGCGGATGCTGCTTTGCAACATCAGAAACTCGTAGGGTGCGAAATTGAAGAAGCCGCCTTTCTCCAGCCGCGGGCCGATATCGTCGGTGCCCGCCAAACGACTGCTGTCGCCGGCCTTGCGGCCCAATTGTGCCCACAGGCGCAGCCCGGCCTGCAGATCGTTGCGGGTCGACAGATTCCACCCGATGCCATTGTCGGAGGACGCAAACAGCCCATTGGCGGCGTAAAAGTCGATGCCGGGAAACAACACGCTCTGCCGTGCCCGCCCGCCGGGATAGGACGGAAACATCCACAGCGTCGGCCCGATGGAAAGGGTGAAAGCCTGCTCGGGCGGCGGGTCGATGAAGATCGTGCCGCCGGCCGCGAAAGCGGCGCCGCTCAGGCACTGCGCGCCTATCCAAAGGAAAAACCGACGGCCAAGTTTCATTTTCGTCTTTCCATAGCCAATGCCCGGCGGAGCGGATCGCGGGCAGAGCGGCATCGCGGTGACGGCGTAGAATCGCGCCCGAACCAAACCATCGACCGGATCGCAGAATGAACACGCCTCAATGCCGGGTAACCGGAAGCTCCTACATCCTGGCCGCCGCAGCCATCCTGGCCATTCTCGGCTTTCACCTGCTGGCCGCCCTGTTTGCCGGAATGCTGGTTTTCATGCTGATCCACCTGGCCCAGCCGCTGGTCGGCCGCTACGTGGCGGGACAACGGGGCAAGCTCATGGTGACCGCTGCGCTGGCCATTCTCGTGGTTGCCGCCATGGTCGGGCTGGGTTTGTGGATCACCTCGACCCTGCACGGCGGCGGCGGCCTGGACGCCATGTGGGAGAAGATCGCCGAAACCCTCGAGAGCGCCAACGGCGTCCTGCCGCCCTGGCTGCTCGGCAGCCTTCCCAGCAGCGGCCCCGAGGTCAAGACCGAGGCCGTGCACTGGCTGCGGGAGCACGCGCCGGAACTGCGCCTTCTCGGCAAGGAGGCCGGCATCGCCGCCGCCCACATCCTCATCGGCATGATCATCGGTGCAATGGTGGCGGTGCAGGAGCTGGCAGCGGCAAGCGAACGCAAACCCCTTGCCCGCGCCCTGATCGCCCGGCTCCTGGCCTTCTACAACGCCTTCCGCCTGGTGTTCCTCGCCCAGAGCAAGATCGCCACGATCAACGCCTTCTTCACCGGGCTGTACCTTTTCGGCCTGCTGCCGACGCTGGGCATTCACCTGCCCTTCGGCAAGACGATGGTCCTGATCACCGCCCTCGTCGGCCTGCTTCCGGTTGTGGGCAATCTCATCTCCAACTCGATCATCGTGCTCATCAGCCTGTCCGTCTCGCCCTACGCAGCTGCGCTGTCGCTGCTCTTTCTGGTCCTGCTCCACAAGGCCGAATACTTTCTCAATGCCCGCATCGTGGGCGGCGAAATCAACGCCAAGGCCTGGGAAATCCTGATCGCGATGGTGGTGATGGAGGCGCTCTTCGGCTTCGGCGGCGTCGCCCTCGCCCCGGTGGTCTATGCCTACATCAAATCCGAACTGAAGGCCGTCGATCTGATTTGAGGACGCGACAATCCACCCTTCCCGGAGAGACCTTTCAAGATGAGCGAAGAACCTGTTCACAGCCCTTGATTTTGTGTAGGTTCCTCGTCTTTTGGGGTTCGCATGCAGACGAGAGCAGTGATGCTGCCGACGCAGGTGTTCGTCTCGATCTCCGACCCGCGCCGCGCCTGGCAGGTCAGGCGCGATCTGTCCGAGTTGCTCACGGTCGCGCCGTGCTGTGTGGCGCTGACGAGTTCTCCGACATCGAAGCGTGGGCCAATAAACGTATCGACTGGCTGCGAGGCTTTTCTGGTGCTTTAGCACGGCATCCCCTCGCACGACACGTTTGGACGCGTCTTTGCCGCGCTCAATCCGCACGAGTTCGAAGCTGCGTTCGGCGCTGGGTCGGGCAGTGGATTCCGGTCCTTGGCGAGGATGCGGTGGTCGCCATTGACGGCAAGACCAGCCGGAGCAGCACGACCAAGGCCGCGCGGCAAGTCCTTTGCATCTGGTCAGCGCCTTCGCCGCCGACGTCGGCCTCGTGCTCGGTCAGGTCGCCACGGCCGAGAAGTCCAGTGAGATCACGGCGATTCCCGAACTGCTGGCGACGCTGGCGCTTGAGGGCTGTGTCGTCACCATCGACGCTATGGGCACCCAGACCGGCATTGCGAAGGCCATTCGTGAACGCGGCGCCGACTACGTGCTGTGCGTGAAGGATAACCATCCTATGCTCGTCCCTTCCTGCTCGCCCAGGCCGGCGTGGTCGGCCCCCTGACGCCAAGCTCCACAACGGAGAGCCGCGAGGAGGGGCACGGTCGAGCAGAAGTGCGCAGCTGCTGGGCGTTCGATGCGGTCGATCGCCTCTACAAGGCCGAACAGTGGGCAGACCTGAAGAGCTTCGCGATCGCCGAGCGCGAACGGACCATCGGTACAAAAACCCGTTGCGAGCGGCGCTACTACATCAACTCCCAGCCTGCGGATGCCGCGCGGATTGCGTATGCGGTGCGCAGCCATTGGGAGATCGAAGATCGGCTCCACTGATGTCTCGATGTCCAGTTTGGCGAGGATCAGTCCACCGTGCGCACGGGATACGCCACCCACAACCTCGCCATCGTTCGCCACATCGTGATGAACCTGCTTGGCCTCAATACGTCACGCAAGGGCAGTATCAAGACCACGCGGATGCTGGCCGCCACTTCCAATACGTTCCGCGCTGAAGTCCTCGAATTCATGACATGAAGGTGCAATTGCCCTGACCCGGAATACCGCCACCAACCGATCGATCTGCTCTCTCGTATGGCCCGCGTTGAGAATCACCCGGAGCCGCCCCCGATTTTTGGCCACCGCGGGAAACTTGACGCTATCGACGTGAAGCCCTTCCGCCTGGAGCAAATCCGAAAGACGGCCTGTCAACACCTCGTCGCCAATCAGGACCGGCACGATCGGCGTCGCCGTGGAAACCAGCCGATAAGGGAGTCCGGCCATGGACTCGACGAAATAACGCTGGTTTTCCCACAGGCGCCGCCGCCGCTCGGGCTCATCTTCGACGATATCCATGGCCTCGCTGACGGCATACACCTGGTCTGGCGGCAACGTCGAGGTGAAACCGTAAGCCGAGCAGGTCAGACGCAGAATCTCGCCGATATGCCTGTCCGTGGCGACAAAGCCGCCGATGGCGCCATAGGCCTTGCTCAACGTACCCATGCAGATCAGGCGCTCGCTGCTAACGCCGAAATGCTCGGTGATCCCGCCGCCGCTGGCTCCCAGCACACCGGTGCCGTGTGCGTCGTCCACGTACACCATCGCGTCGTGCCGCTCGGCCACCTGGAGCAGCTCTGGCAGGGGCGCGATGTCGCCGTCCTGGCTGAACACACCGTCGGTGACGATGATCTTGGTGCTCGCCTCGGAGGCCTTCAAGAGCGAATCCAGGTGATTCAAATCGAGGTGGCGAAAGCTCAGGCGATCGGCCCCGGAAAGGCGAATCCCCTCGCGGATGCTCACGTGATTGAACTCGTCCGAGAAGAACGCATAGCTATGGCGCGCCTTGGCCCGGTAGCCGTAAATGCGCGCAAACTGCGCCGTTTTGACCAGCGATGAGAGCACGCCAAGGTTGGTCAGATAGCCGGTGGCAAACAGCAGCGCGCAATCTTTGCCCTTGGCTTCGGCGAGCTTCCGTTCGAGCGCATCGTAGATTTCCAGGTCGCCGCCCAGCAGGCGCGACTCGCAGTTGCCGACTCCATATCGCTCGAGACCCTCGCGCGCCTTTGCGATCATCCGCGGATGGGACGCCAGCCCCAGATAATTATTGGTGCTGAACGACACATGTTCGACCCCGTTCATCATGAACTTGGGTGCCGGCAAGGTTTCAACACGGGGAATGGAATGAATGGCTCCGCGATTTTCGAGCCAGCGTGCAATTTCCTGGAATTCTTTCATCGGTCCGATCCTTCACAATGAAGGCAATATGTCGAGGCCTGAAAGAATAGAGATCGAAACTGGCAAGAGACTGTGAGACCC
>CALMXT010000233.1 GCA_937871125.1 uncultured Zoogloea sp.
TGGACTCGCCGAACATGCGCGCGTGGTGGGTGACGACCTCCTGGGCGATCTTGCGCGGCGTGGTGACCGTGGCCAGCCAGGCCGGGATGAAGCGGTGCATCTCGCCATAAAGGCGCACGTTTTTGATCGCGGTGGCGCGGAAGGCCTTGAGCGAGCAGCCGTAGTCCTGCAACTTGACGCCGGTGATGCGGGCGATCAGGCGGTTGGCGATCTTGGACGGGATCTTGCGCAGGATCATCCCGTCCTTGCGGTTCTTGCGCCAGCCGGCGACGAGGTCGAGGTCTTCGCGCAGCAGACGGCCGACCATGCGCGGGATGTCGATCGGGTCGTTCTGCAGGTCGCCGTCCATGGTGACGATCACGTCGCCGCGGGCGGCATCGAGGCCGGCCTGCATCGCGGCGGTCTGTTTGAAGTTGCGCATCAGCGCAACGATGCGCACATGGGGGCCGTAGCGTTTGGCGGCTGCTTCCAGGTTGGGCACGGTGTTGTCGGAGCTGCCGTCGTCGACGATCACCACTTCCCAGGGGTAGGGGTAGGGATTGAGGGCGAGGTGGATGCGCTCGAGGAGCGGGTCGACGTTGTCTTCCTCGTTGTAAAGCGGCACCACCACCGACAGGCGGTGCGGCGGCAGGTCGGCCGGAATCTGGGGCGTGGCCGGCGGAAGGGCGGAGAGCTGGGTGGATTCGGTCATGATGGCTATTCTGCTGAAGATCGGGTGGGCGCCCCGTCGGCGTCGGACGAGGCGGATTGTATGTCGGACGGAGCCGTGCCGGTCGTTTCGAGTGCGCTTGCGGCGGGGAAAAGCCAGGCAATGGCGCCGGAGGTGACCGAACATGCGATCACGAAAAGATGCAGGGCGAGGGCGACCTGCAGGCCGGCGGCAAGCGCAACGCCGCTGGGCAGCATGGCCGCGGCGGCGCCGGCTTCGTAGGTGCCGAAACCGGCTACGCCCTGTACCGGCAGGATGGCGGCGAGTTCCGCGCCGAGGGCGCCGGCGGCGCCCACATTCACCGCGGCGGGAATCAGCGCCGACAGCAGGCCCGCCTGGGCTGCGAGTTTCACCGTCCAGTTGGCGACGGTCCAGAGCCAGCCGAAACGGGCGTGACGGGTGCTTTCGGCGAAGGCGTCGCGCACCTTGGCCAGTTTGGCGGTGAGGCCGCTGCCGTCGGCCCAGGCGTGGGGCGCCCGCGCCCAGCGGGGCAGCCACCAGGCGATCAGCAGCACGCCGACGACGGCCACGGCCTTGAGCGCCGGGTGGAGCCCCGGCCAGACGATGGCCGCCAGCGCCATCACCACGAAGGCGTCCTGCAGACGGAACCAGAACAGCGAGGCGATGGCCCGCGGCAGCGGCACGCCGAAGTTCTGCCGCAGCAACAGCGGAAAGGCAGCTTCACCGCCCCGGAAGGGCACGACGTTGATCATCGCGTTGTGGATCAGGGTGATGCGCAGGCAGCTGCCAAAGCGTCCGCCGGCCTGGGTGCGGAATTCGTCGAAGATGCGCAGCGCCCGCAGCAGGTAGGAAAGCCCGAAACCGGCTGCGGCGAGGCCCAGGGTGAGACCGTCGAGGCGGGCGAAGACTTCGCCGAGGCCGCGCCAGCGTCCGTCGGCCATGAGCCAGGCGAGGAGGCCGGCCGAGACGGCGACGGCGATGATGCGCTTGATGTTCATCGGATTATTGACGGTCGTTCGAAAGGGCTGCCGCCGCGCCACCGATGCCCCAGGCGGCAAGGCCGATGCGGTAGAGATGTGCCGAGGGTTGGTCCAGATCGACGAAGAGCAGGGCCAGACTGGTCGCGAGCGCGATGGCGGCCATTGCGCGCATGCCTTGGGGGCCGTACAGGGACGGCAGTCGTGTCGATAAGTACACCCCGAGCGCGCCGGCCGTCCAGCCGCCGGCCGCGCCGGCGGCAACGTCGAGGGGCCAGTGGGCGCCGACGGCGATGCGGGAAAAGGCCACCAGCCCGGCCATGCCCAAAACGGGCAGTGCGGCGCGCCAGCGCGTTTCTGGCTTTGGCCAGGCAAGGATGATTGCCGCCGCGACGACGAAGGCAGTGGTTGCGTGGCCGGACGGGAAGGACTGCACGTAGAGTTTCTGGCCGATCAAGTTGAAGCTCTCCGGCTGCAACACGCCGGCCGGCCGCAGGACGTCGAAATAGCGCTTGCCGCCCTGACTGAAAAGGATGGCGAGCGGTGCGGCGAGAAGGGCCGAGGCGAGCCAGCGGGGTTGGGTCTTGAGCGTGGGGGCGATCAGGGCGAGGGCGCCCAGTACCGATCCGCAGAGAGTCGTGATCGCCCAGAAACGGGCCGGGAGGGCATTGCCGGCGGCGGCGTTGAGTTCGATGAAGAGTGGCGTGTTGCGGCCGCCCAGTGCGATGGCAAGCGTCAGGCCGGCCAGCACCAGCGCAGGCACCAGCGCCCAGGCGAGCGGGAAGGTGGCAACCGGAATGTCGGGGCGGACGGCGTCGTCGTCGTGCAGGTCGGGTGAAGGCAAGGGGGATGGGGGCGATGGTGCGGCAATGCGGCGCAGTTTACCCGATTGTCTCCGAGGGCCGAAGCCGCCCTCAGGCGACGTGCCCCGGCCCGGTGATGGCGCTCAGATGCCGGCGGCGCTTGCCGTTGCGTTTGGCGCGATACATCGCGGCATCGGCGGCGCGCAGCAGGCTGTCTTGGTCGGTGCCGTCGTCGGGGGCGATGGCGAGGCCGATGCTGCCGCCAAGGGTGATGGTGTGCCCGTTCGCTTCGAAGGGCTGGTTGAAGATGCCGAGCAGGCGTTCGCCGAGGAAGGTCAGGCTGTCCCGGTTGCCGACATCCGGGAAGATGCCGACGAATTCGTCGCCGCCGGTGCGAGCCATCAGGTCGCTGATCCTCAGGGCGGCGCTCAGCCGCTGGGCGATCTGGACCAGGATTTCGTCGCCGACCGCATGTCCGTAGGTGTCGTTTACGGGCTTGAAGCCATCCAGATCGAGGGCGGCAACCCCGAGAATCAGGCCTTCCTGCTTGCAGCGGGCCAGTTCTCGCTTGAAGTGGCCTTCGAGGAAGCCCCGGTTGGGCAGCCCGGTAAGGGCGTCATGGTTGGCCAGATGCTGGAGGCATTCGGCGGTCAGGTGGCGTGCGGTGACGTCGAGCAGGGTGACGATGCGCAGCGGGCCCTTTTCTCCTTCGATGGTGCCGGGAATGCGCTCGATGGCGAGGGGCATGCCATCCGGGCGCAGGCCGGTCAGGACGCCATCGTTGTATTCGAGGATTTCGTCGAGACGCCGGCCGCGCAGGTCGCGGCGCGGCCGGCCGAGCATCCGGCAGGCGGCGCGGTTGGCATCGGCAATTTTATTGGTGCTGCCGAGTATGCAAACGCCGGCGCCGATCTGGTTCATCATCGAACGCATCATCCGGCCCGAGCGCTCGAAACGGCGCATCTGGTTCATCAGCAGGGTTCCGGCGGTGATGAAGGCGGCCACGCAGGTGCCGATGGCGATGGCGATCAGCGTCATGACCGTCCGCCCGGCCTCGTCGCGTTGCTCGGCGAGTTGGGTGCCGAGGCTGGCCAGGGTCGGGCCGAGCGTGCGGAGTTCGTTGTAGGCGGCGCCCGAGCCGGGGGCGTGGGCATCGAGTTGCAGAAAACTGCCCCAGTGGACGATGGCGTCGGTCAGCGTCTGGCGGGCGTCGTCCGTGCCGACCGGGACGAGCTGCGTGATCGTATTGTTGAGCGTATGCACCTGTCCGCCGACGCGAAGACCTTGCATCACGGAGTTGAGCCAGGTGTGACGGGGGTCGGCGATGTCCGGGCTGTCCGGGAAGTGGGCGGCCGTGACGATGTCGGCGTTGGCGGCCATTTGCCAGACGACCGTTGTGCTCTCGCGCACGAGGGCGACCTGCTCGGCCAGCTGACGCTGATCGGTATGGCGCCGGTAGGCGAGGCTCAGGATGGTGGCCTCGATGGCCAGAAAGGCCAGCGTGATGGCCCAGAAGCCGCGCGACGACAGGGTAAAGGTGCGACGGGATGCCATGGACCACGATCCGCAAACGGGATGACCGTGAATTATGTCATACCTGGTCGTCGTGGATTTCGGATGCGAAAAGGGTTGGCGGCAGGGCCGGGGATTTTTCTGCGCGCGGCGTTGCCCGGGCGCCTGCATAGATGAAAGGGGAGAATGGCAGGCGAAAGGGTGGTCGGAGTTGGGGGTGGGGCTCGGGTATAATCCCCGGTCTTTGTCGTGTCCGGCCTGAAGGGTGACAGCCCGCGCCGGGCCGGTTTCAACTTCGCGCCCATCCTTGCCATGTCCGAAATCCTCAAGCTGCGCGGTGCGCCCGCCCTTTCCAGCTCACGTCTTGCCCGGCTGACCGATTCGGTCAAGGCCGTCCTTCCCCGTCTCAAGGGCCTGGCCGCCGAGCACTGGTATTTTGCGGAAATCAGTGCGCCGCTCACCGCCGACGAATTGTCCCGCCTGGTCGATCTGCTCGGCGTCCATCCGGAAGGCGACGCGCCGGCCGGCACGCTGCTGATGGTGACGCCGCGGCTGGGCACGATTTCGCCGTGGTCGTCGAAGGCGACCGACATCGCCCACCAGTGCGGTTTCGACAAGATCGTGCGCGTCGAACGCGGCACGGCCCTGTCCTTCGATCTGCGCGGCGGCCTCGATGCCCGCGACCGTGCGGTCGTGCTGCCGGCGATCCACGACCGCATGACCGAGTCGGTGCTCGACAACCCGGATGCCGCCCACGCGTTGTTCCACCACTACGCGCCGCAGCCGCTCACCACCGTCGATATCCTCGCCCGCGGGCGCGACGCGCTGGTGGCGGCCAACGTCGAACTGGGTCTGGCTTTGTCGGAAGACGAGATCGATTATCTCGTCGAGAACTTCACGCGGATGGGGCGCAATCCGACCGATGTGGAACTGATGATGTTCGCCCAGGCGAACTCCGAGCACTGCCGCCACAAGATCTTCAACGCCGACTGGGTCATCGACGGCCGCCCGCAAACCAAGACGCTGTTCGGCATGATCCGCGAAACCCACAAGGCTCATCCGGAAGGCACCGTGGTCGCCTATTCCGACAACGCCTCGGTGATCGAAGGCGCTGCGGTGGACAAGCTCTACCCGGACGCCGACGGCGCCTGGAAATTCCGCAACGAGTTGACCCACATCCTCGCCAAGGTCGAAACCCACAATCACCCGACCGCGATTTCGCCCTTCCCGGGCGCGTCCACCGGTTCCGGCGGCGAAATCCGCGATGAAGGGGCCACCGGTCGCGGCTCCAAGCCCAAGGCGGGTTTGTCGGGCTTTTCGGTGTCCAACCTCGAAATTCCCGGCGCCGAGCAGCCGTGGGAGCAGCACTATGGCAAGCCCGAGCGCATCGCCTCGGCGCTGGACATCATGATCGAAGGCCCGCTCGGTGCGGCCGCCTTCAACAACGAATTCGGCCGTCCCAACCTCGCCGGCTACTTCCGCACCTTCGAGCAAAGCGTGCAGGACGAAGTGCGTGGCTACCACAAGCCGATCATGATCGCCGGCGGCCTTGGCAGCATCCAGGCGGAGCAGTCCTTCAAGGTCAAGTTCGGTCCCGGCACCCTGATGATCCAGCTCGGCGGGCCGGGCATGCTGATCGGTCTGGGGGGCGGCGCGGCGTCGTCGATGGCCACCGGCACCAACACCGCCGACCTCGACTTCGCTTCCGTTCAGCGGGGCAATCCGGAAATCGAACGCCGCTGTCAGGAAGTCATCGATGCCTGCTGGCAGAAGGGCGCCGACAACCCCATTCTCGCCATCCACGACGTGGGCGCCGGCGGACTCTCCAACGCCTTTCCCGAACTGGCCGACTCCGCCGAGTTGGGCGCCCACTTCGAGCTGCGCGAAGTGCATATCGAAGAACCGGGCATGAGTCCGCGGGAAATCTGGTCCAACGAATCCCAGGAGCGTTACGTCCTGGCCATCGCGCCGGAAAATCTCGATGCCTTCCGCGCCATCTGCGAACGCGAGCGTTGCCCCTTCGCGGTGGTGGGCACGGCTTCCGACGACGGCCGTCTGGTGGTGTCCGACAGACACTTCGGCAACGATGCCGTCGATATGGAAATGCAGGTGCTCCTCGGCAAGCCGCCGAAGATGACCCGCAACGTGTCCAGCCGTCAGGTGTTCGTACCGCCCTTCGACGTCACCGACATCGATCTGGCCGACGCCTGTCGCCGCGTGCTGTCGATGCCGGCAGTGGCCAGCAAGAATTTCCTGATCACCATCGGCGACCGTTCCGTCGGCGGCATGACCGCCCGCGACCAGATGGTCGGGCCGTGGCAGGTGCCGGTGGCCGATGTGGCCGTCACCACCATGAGCTTTCACGGCTATCTCGGCGAAGCCTTCGCGATGGGCGAACGCACGCCGGTGGCCACGCTCGATGCGCCGGCCTCCGGCCGCATGGCGATCGGCGAGGCGATCACCAACATTGCCGCCGCCGATATCCGTTCGCTTGGCGACGTGAAGCTCTCCGCCAACTGGATGGCCGCGGCCGGTCACCGGGGCGAGGACGCCAAGCTGTTCCGCACCGTTGAAGCCGTGTCCCAGTTCTGTCAGCAGGCCGGTCTTGCGATTCCGGTCGGCAAGGATTCCCTGTCGATGCGCACCGCATGGCAGGACGAAGGCGAATCCAAGCAGGTGGTTTCGCCGCTGTCGCTGATCGTCACCGGCTTTGCTCCAGTGCAGGACGTGCGCCGCACGCTGACGCCGCAGCTGCAGTTCCCCGAAGGCGTCGAAACCGAACTGCTGCTGATCGATCTCGGCAACAACCAGAACCGCCTCGGTGGTTCGGTGCTGGCGCAGGCCTACAATTCCGTCGCCGAACACGCGCCGGACGTGGATGCGGCCCAGCTCAAGGCCTTCTTCGAACTCATCCAGCAGTGGCGTCAGGACGACCTGATCCTCGCCTACCACGACCGCTCCGACGGCGGCCTGTTCGCCACATTGTGCGAGATGGCTTTTGCCTCGAAGTGCGGCATCTCGGTGATGCTCGACACCGTCGCCTACGATCAATACATGAACGACGTGGACGGCCTCGACAAGCGCCCGGATTCGCTCAAGGGCCGCTTCAACGACATGCTGTTCAAGGCGCTCTTCGCCGAAGAACTCGGCGCCGTGATCCAGATCCGCCGCGCCGATCGCAGCCGCTTCACCGAAGCCCTGCGCACCGCTCGACTCAGCTACCACTTCGTCGGCGAGCCCAACGACCGTGACGAGTTGCGGTTCTGGCGCAACGCCAAGCGCGTCTTCGCCGCGCCGCGCGCCGAGTTGCTGCAGCTGTGGTCGAACACCAGCTACCAGATCGCCCGCCTGCGGGACGATGCCGGGTGTGCCCAGGAAGAATTCGACGCACTGGCGGATGCCGGCAACCCCGGTTTGTCGGTGGCGCTGGGTTTCGATGCGGCCGACGACATCGCAGCACCCTTCATCGCCACCGGTGTCCGCCCGAAAGTGGCGATCCTGCGCGAGCAGGGCGTGAACTCCCAGGCTGAAATGGCGGCCGCCTTCGAACGTGCCGGCTTTGCGCCCTTCGATGTGCATATGTCCGATCTGCAATCCGGTCGCGTGCATCTTGCCGACTTCAAGGGGCTCGCGGCGTGCGGCGGTTTCTCCTATGGCGACGTGCTGGGTGCGGGGCAGGGCTGGGCCAAGTCCATCCTGTTCAACCCGGCGCTCCGCGAGCAGTTCGAGACCTTCTTCAATCGCACCGACACCTTTGCGCTGGGGGTCTGCAATGGTTGCCAGATGATGTCCAACCTGGCGGAGATCATTCCAGGTGCCGAGACGTGGCCGCGCTTCCACCGTAACCGGAGCGAGCAGTTCGAGGCGCGTTTCGTGATGGTGGAAGTCCAGGACAGTCCGTCGATCCTGCTCGCCGGCATGGCAGGCAGTCGCATGCCCATCGTGGTATCCCACGGCGAAGGGCGGGCCGTGTTCGAGGGCATCGATGCTCAGGACAACGCCAAGGTTGCGCTGCGCTACGTGGATAACACCGGTGCGGTGGCGACGCGCTATCCGTTCAATCCGAACGGCTCGCCCGAGGGCATCACCGGCCTGACCACGCCGGATGGTCGCTTCACGATCATGATGCCGCACCCCGAGCGCACCGCCCGCACGGTGCAGATGAGCTGGCACCCGGAAAACCTCGGCGAGGATTCGCCGTGGCTGCGGATGTTCCGCAACGCCCGGAAGTGGGTCGGCTGAGGGGCCGGTTCTTTGGCGAGTCGGCGCTCGACGTCGTCGACCCGACGCGCAAGGGGTGGAAGCGTCAGGGAAAGCTCGCCGCTCATGCTGTGAACAGGCTTGTCCATCAAACCCCCTGCGGCTCACGAGAGTGCTGCAGGGGCTTCTGTGGATAGGTCCGATACCGCGGTCTGCTTGCTGGAGCGCCTCAGCATCCGTTCAGATCGCCGCAGCCGCTTCGGTTTTCATGGCGCGCTGCGTGAAACGGGAGTTCGGCGCGTCGGGGTGAGCTTGCTGGCACAAAAAAGGCACCGTCCGCATCTTGCGGGCGGTGCCTTGCCGTCTTATCTTGCCCCGCCCGTGATGGGCGAGGGCGTGTCACTCACATGCCTTGATAGATCGGGCCTTCTCCGCCTTGCGGTGTGACCCAGTTGATGTTCTGGGTCGGATCCTTGATGTCGCAAGTCTTGCAGTGCACACAGTTCTGCGCGTTGATCTGAAGGCGCGGATTGTCACCCTCGGGGCTGCGCACGATCTCGTAAACCCCAGCCGGACAATAGCGCTGCTCCGGCGCATCGTATTTCGCGAGGTTGATCGAGATGGGTACCGAAGCGTCCTTCAGCTGGAGGTGACAGGGCTCGTCCTCTTCATGGTTGGTGTTGGACAGAAAGACCGACGAGAGGCGGTCGAAGCTGAGTTTGCCGTCTGGCTTTGGATAGGCGATCGGGCTGCACTCGGCGGCCGGCTTGAGGGCTGTGTGATCGGCGTGGTTGTGGAGCGTCCAGGGAACGTTGCCGCCAAACAGTTTCTGCTCGGCTCCGAACAGGAAGGAGCCCAGCCACAGACCCTTTTTCATGTACGGCTTGAAGTTGCGCGTCTTGTGGAGCTCGGCGTGCAGCCAGCTGGATTTGAAGGCCTCGGGATAGGCGTCGAGGCGATCCTGGTTGCGGCCGGCGGCGAGCGCGTCATAGACGGCTTCGGCAGCCAGCATCCCGGACTTCATGGCGCAGTGGGTGCCTTTGATGCGCGCGGCGTTGAGGAAGCCGGCGTCGTCGCCGATCAATGCACCGCCCGGGAAAACCAGCTGCGGCTGGCTTTGCAGGCCGCCGGCGGCGATGGCCCGGGCGCCGTAGGCAAGACGTTTGCCGCCCTGAAGAAACTTGCTGATTTCCGGGTGCGTTTTGTAGCGCTGGAACTCTTCGAAGGGCGACAGATAGGGGTTGCTGTAGTTGAGCCCGACCACGAAGCCGACCGACACCATGTTGCCTTCGAGGTGATAGCAGAAACCGCCGCCGTAAGTGGCGGCATCCATCGGCCAGCCGGCGGTGTGGACCACCAGGCCTTCCACGTGCTGGGCAGCCGGGATTTCCCACAATTCCTTGATGCCGATGCCGTAGGTTTGCGGGTCGGCGCCTTCGCGCAGACCGAAGCGCGCTTCGAGTTCCTTGCCAAGGTGGCCGCGGCAGCCTTCGGCGAAAAAGGTGTACTTGGCGCGCAGTTCCATGCCCGGCTGGAAGTTGGGGCCCTGCGTGCCATCCTTGAGGACGCCCATGTCGCCGGTGATGACGCCGGCTACGGCGCCCTGGTCGTCGAACAGCAGCTGGGCACCCGAGAAGCCCGGATAAACCTCGACGCCCATGGCTTCGGCCTGTTCGCCGAGCCACTTGGCCAGATTGCCAAGGCGGACGATGTAGTTGCCTTCGTTGTGGAAGGCGTCGGGGAGCAGGCCGTTGGGAATCTGGCGGCCGCCGGTTTCGGACAAAAATATCACGCGGTCTTCCGTGACCGGCGTGTCGAGCGGTGCGCCGAGTGCCTTCCAGTCGGGGAACAGCTCATTGATGGCGCGAGGATCGACCACCGCGCCGGAAAGAATGTGGGCGCCGATTTCGGCGGCCTTTTCGATCAGGCAGACGGAGAAATCCTGCCCCTTTTCTGCTGCCAGTTGCTTGAGCCGGATCGCTGCGGAAAGGCCCGCTGGGCCGCCACCTACGATCAGGACGTCAAATTCCATTGAATCTCGTTCCATCCCTGTCACCTCCTTGGTTTTTTTGATTTGTTGTGCCCCAAGCTTCTAAGACTAACCGTGCATCGTTATCAGGGCAATCCCGCCCGTAAACCCGCTCGTGGGTGCCAACATACGGATGCGTATGTTACATTGAGCTGCGATGCTTGGGGTGTTCCCTATGCTGCGGCAAGTTGTTTTTTTGTTGACTGACATCCAACGGAGGAGAACCCACAACCATGACCATGGCGACATCCGGACAGCACCCGTCCCGCAAGCTCGTGCTGACCACTTCCATCCCCGTGCGCTGGGGCGACATGGACGCCTATCGGCACGTCAATAACACGATCTATTTCCGCTATTTCGAGCAGGCCCGTGTCGAGTGGCTGGAGCAATCCGGTTCGACGGTTTCCTTGGAATACCCGGTCGCGCCGGTCATCATCAATGCCAGTTGCACCTTCCTGATCCCGGTCAACTACCCGGCGACGGTCGTGGTGCGGATGTATCTTGGGGAACCGGGGCGGAGCAGTGTGATGACCTGGTACGAGCTGGGTGTCGAGGGGGATGATCGACTCTTTGCGGAAGGCGCTGCGAAGGTGGTTTGGATGGATCCGGTCACCGGCAAATCGGTCCCACTCCCCGATGATGTCCGCGCCGGGGTAAGCTGAGCGCTGTGCCGCACGAACGAGACCGGACGCCGAGCCGGTAACTGGATAACAGTTGTAGGAGAATCTGATGAGCTACCCCATCGCCGAACGCCCGTTATGGGTTCCCGATGCCGGCCGAATTGCCGCAGCCAACATTACCGCTTTTGCTCGAAAGGCCGAATCCCGTTGGGGCCGCAGTCTGCCCGACTACGCGGCGCTGCATGCCTGGTCGGTTGGCGAGCCGGCCGAGTTCTGGACTTCGGTCTGGGAATTCGGCGAGGTCAGGGGGTCGATGGGCCGGGTGGTTCTCGAGGATGGAGATTGCATGCCCGGTGCTCGCTGGTTTCCGGAGGCGAGTCTGAATTTTGCCGAAAACCTGCTGCGCAGCCGCGACGACACCGACGCAATGGTTTTCTGGGGCGAAGACCGGGTCAAGAACCGTCTGTCCCACGGTGACCTGTACCGCCAAGTGGCTCATTTCGCCGCTGCCTTGCAGGAGCAGGGCGTGGTGGCCGGCGATCGGGTCGCCGCATACATGCCCAACATGCCCGATACCGTCGTCGTCATGCTGGCGGCGGCGAGCCTCGGTGCGATCTTTTCGTCGGCTTCGCCGGATTTCGGCGTGCAAGGCGTGCTCGACCGCTTCGGCCAGATCGAGCCGAAGGTGCTGGTGGCTGTCGACGGCTACTACTACAACGGAAAGATCATCGACTGCCTCGACCGTCTGGCGGCGATTACCGATGGCCTGCCGTCGGTCAAACGCGTGGTGGTCGTGCCCTATGTGCATGCCCACCACGATATTTCCCACGTGCATCACGCCCGCATGCTGGCCGACTTCGTCCAGCCCTTCCACAACGAGACCGAGATCCCGTTCGTCCGGCTGCCTTTCGCGCATCCGCTTTACATCATGTATTCGTCGGGCACGACCGGTGTGCCCAAGTGCATCGTTCACTGTGCGGGCGGGGTGCTGCTGCAACACCTCAAGGAACTGCGCCTCCATGGCGACGTGAAACCGGGCGACAAGCTCTTCTATTTCACCACCTGCGGTTGGATGATGTGGAACTGGCTGGCGTCGGGGCTCGCCACTGGCGCAACCTTGCTGCTCTACGACGGCTCGCCGATGATCGGCGACGGCGCGATCCTCTTCGATTACGCTCACGCGGAAGGCGCGACCCATTTCGGCACCTCCGCCAAGTTCATCGACGGCATTGCCAAGGCCGGACTGCGTCCGCGGGCCACCCACGATCTGTCGGCCTTGCGCACAGTCTTCTCGACCGGCAGTCCGCTGGTGCCGGAGGGCTTCGAATACGTCTACCGGGAGATCAAGTCCGATCTCTGTCTGTCGTCGATTTCGGGCGGTACCGACATCGTGTCCTGTTTCGTTCTCGGCAATCCCACGCTGCCTGTTTGGCCGGGTGAAATCCAGTGCAAGGGTCTTGGCATGGCGGTGGAGGTTTTCGATGAAACCGGGACTTCGGTGTTGAGCGAGAAGGGGGAACTGGTGTGCACGCGGCCTTTCCCGGTGATGCCGATCGGTTTCTGGAACGACGAAGGCGGGGCGAAATATCGTGCCGCTTATTTCGCGCGTTTCGACAACGTATGGTGTCACGGCGACTACTCCGAAATTACCGCTCATGGTGGCGTGATCATCTATGGCCGCTCGGACGCCACGCTCAATCCGGGCGGCGTGCGGATAGGCACGGCCGAAATCTATCGTCAGGTGGAAAAGCTCGAGGAAGTGGTCGAATCCCTGGTGATCGGCCAGCAGTGGCCACCCGGCGATGCCAGCGATGTGCGGGTGGTGCTGTTCGTCAAGCTCGGTGAGGGATTGCAACTCGACGAAGCTTTGACCGACCGCATCCGTCAGACCATCCGCGACAACACCACGCCGCGTCATGTGCCGGCGAAGATCGTCCAGGTGACGGACATTCCACGCACCAAGAGCGGCAAGGTCGTCGAATTGGCGGTGCGTTCCGTGGTGCATGGCGAAGCAGTGAAAAACGCCGAAGCGCTGGCCAATCCGGCGGCTCTCGATCAATTCCGGGCGCGGCCCGAATTGCAGTCCTGAGCGGGAGGGCTACGCATGCTGATGGATCGCCAGAATTCCACCTTGCTGGTTGTTGATGTGCAGGAGCGCTTGCTGCCAGCCATTGCCGATGGCGAGGCGGTGCTTGCAAACGGCGTCTGGTTGGTTGGCGTAGCCCGGCGTCTGGGCGTGCCGGTCGTGATTTCGGAGCAGTATCCGGAAGGCTTGGGACACACCGCAGGGCCGTTGCTTGCGGCGGCGGGGGATGCGTCGATTGTCACCAAGACGCATTTTTCCTGTGTTTCGGACGGTTGCCTCGCAGGCACGTCGGCGGAGATGCGTCGGCAGGTGGTGGTGGTCGGCACCGAGGCCCATGTGTGCGTGCTTCAGACGGTGCTTGAATTGTGCTGGCAGGGCAAGGAGGTCTTTGTGGTGGCCGACGCTGTCGGTTCCCGCAAGCCGGCCGACAAGGAGGTGGCGCTGGCGCGCATGCGTCGTCA
>CALMXT010000234.1 GCA_937871125.1 uncultured Zoogloea sp.
ATGGTGCGCTTGAAGCGGCGGATGGCAACTTCAAACGGCTCGTTTTCTTTGACGCGAATACCCGGCATTGCGTGCTTCCTCGAAAATTCTTTGGACGGAAAAACGACGAGTATAACCAACTCGCTGTTGCGCACCAAGCCCCTTTTTCGCTTTGTTGGTCGCGGAGAGGTAAAATCCCTTCTTTTGCTTGGGCTGACCATGCGCGTTCTGGGTATCGAATCCTCTTGCGACGAGACCGGCGTAGCCATCTACGACACGGCCCTGGGCCTTCTTGCCCATCGTCTGCACTCGCAGATCGATCTGCATGCGGCCTACGGCGGCGTGGTGCCGGAGCTGGCGTCCCGCGACCACATCCGCCGCCTGCCGTTGCTTTTGCGCGAAACCCTGGAGGCGAGCGGCCTCGAGATGGGCGACATCGACGCCATTGCCTACACGGCCGGACCAGGGCTGGCCGGGGCGCTGTTGGTGGGGTCGAGTGTGGCCGAGGCGCTCGGGGTGGCGTTGGGCGTGCCGACGTTGCCGGTGCATCACCTGGAAGGTCACCTGCTGTCGCCGCTGCTCTCGGCCACGCCGCCGGGTTTCCCTTTCGTGGCGCTGCTGGTGTCCGGCGGGCATACCCAGTTGATGCGCGTGGCTGGCGTTGGCGACTACACTTTGCTTGGCGAGACGGTGGATGACGCGGCTGGCGAGGCTTTCGACAAGACCGCCAAGTTGCTCGGCTTGCCCTATCCCGGTGGGCCGGTGCTGGCGAGGCTGGCGCTGGAGGGCGTGCCGGGGCGCTTCAAGCTGCCGCGACCGATGCTGCACAGCAAGGATTTCGATTTCAGTTTCAGCGGCTTGAAGACGGCGGTGCTGACGGCTGCGTCGGCACCGGATTTCGTTGATGCCGATCGGGCCGATCTGGCCGCCGAGTTTCAAGCCGCCGCGGTGGAGGTGTTGGTATCCAAGTCGATGGCGGCGTTGAAGCACACCGGGCTCAAGCAACTGGTGGTGGCCGGCGGCGTCGGGGCCAATCTGGCGCTGCGGGCCGGGTTGGACGGTGCGGCGGCGAAGCGCCGAGCGCGGGTTTTCTATCCGGAAATGGAGCTTTGCACCGACAACGGGGCAATGATTGCCTTTGCCGGTGCGATGCGCTTCATGGCCGGCGAACGGTTGGCGGTGTCGGATGGGCGCTTTGCGGTGCGGCCGCGCTGGAGTCTGCAGGAAATCACGCCACCAAAAACCGGTGTGGCCTGATGCCGGCGCAGGCCGGGTGCCGTTCAGCTTGCCTTCTTGCTGCCGATGCGGCTTTCCTGGCCTGCAATCAGGCGCTTGATGTTGTCCTTGTGGCGCCACAGCAACAGGATCGACATGATGCCAATGGCGACGACCCAGTTGGTGTCGAGCCCGAACAGCGAGGCGAACACGGGTGAGGCTACGGCGGCGCAGAGGGCTGCAAGAGACGAATAGCGCAGCGTGAACGCGACGCCGAGCCAGACGCCCAGGACGGCCAGTCCGAGCCACCCGCTGGCGCCGATCAGCACACCGGCTGCGGTGGCGACGCCCTTGCCGCCCTTGAAGCCGAGAAAGAGCGGGAACAGGTGGCCGAGGAAGGCGGCAAGGCCGGCGGCGGGCACGGCCACTGCGCCGAGGTCTGCCATCGGGGCGATGGATGCAGCCAGTGCCACCGCCAGCCAGCCTTTGAAGGCGTCGCCAGCCAGCGTCAGGGCGGCCGCGAGTTTGTTGCCACTGCGTAATACGTTGGTCGCTCCGGGATTGCCCGAGCCGTATGAGCGGGGGTCTGCCATGCCGAAAACACGGCTGACGACGACGGCAAAGGGAATGGAGCCGATCAGGTAGGCGGCGATGAGCAGAAGCGCGAGTTGCATTTTTTTGAGTGAGCGCGAGCTAGAATGGCCGCGATTTTAGCCGGGACAGACCATGGATTTCATTTTTATCGACGCACTGCGGGTCAAATCCCGGGTTGGCATCTATCCGCGCGAGCGGGTAACGGAGCAGACGCTGGAGTTGAATCTGACGTTTGGCGTACCTGATGCGGCTGCTGAGCACGACGATATCGCGGATACGATCGATTACGCCAAGGTAATTGAACGTATCCGCGATGAGTTGGGCGTTCGTCAATTCAATCTGATTGAGACGCTCGGGGAGTTTATCGTCAAATTGCTATTTGATGAATTCGGTGCGCCGTGGGTGAAACTCTCCATAGCGAAGATCGGGGTCATGAAGGATGTGCGTCGGGTCGGGGTGTTTATCGAACGCGGGCGCAATGGCGCCGAGCCCCCCGATCATCCGCCCACAGCGGGCTTGCCAAGATAAGTCTGCAGTTTGCGAGCGGAGCCGGGCGGGGTTGCCCGGATGCCGTTCAGGCCGCGGTAATGGCCGGCGGTGCTTCTGGGGCGCGAAGGTCGTCGAGCGCCTTGCCCTGAGCCAGCCAATCGATGACCCACTGGGGCTTGCGACCGTGGCCCGTCCAGCCGATCGCCGGATTCTCGGGGTGGCGGAACTTGATGACCGATGCCGGTTTTGCGGCGGCTTTCTTGACGGGCTGAACTGAGGCCTTTTTCGGTGCGGCGGCGGGTTTTTCGACAGATTCCTGGCCAAGCACTTCATTCAGGCTCATGCCGTGTTCGGCCGCCAGCTTTTGCATGCGCTTGAGCAGATCTTTCTTTGCGGTGTCCGAACGGCGCCGGATTTCCGCTTCGACTTTTGTCTGGAGGCGACGCAATTCGGGGAGGGAAAGGGAGGCGAGTTCCATGGCGGAGTTTCCTTTATTTGTGGCGTTTTCTGAGACCGGTTTGGGTGCTAAGAGGCCGCGCGGGCGTCTGCTTCAAATGACGTGGAATAAACCGTGGAATGAAGCTTTTTGCCCGTCCTTTATTCGCACTATTATTTTGCCACTATCGCCAGGCGATTTGGAAAGTGTTTTTTGTCGCTATTTCAGGGCGACACTCACCAATCCGGGGTGCAGTATGCGCAGGATGTCATGGGGATGAACGCCAACCAGGAAGCCTCTTTTTCCGCCATTGATATATATAAGCGGCAGATCGAGGATGCTGCGTTCCATGAATACCGGCAGGACTTTGCGCGTGCCGAAAGGCGAGGTTCCGCCCACCATGTAGCCCGTGTGGCGCTGCGCGACCGCTGGGTCGCAGGGGCTGATCTGTTTGTGCTCCGTCTGGCGTGCGAGTTCTTTGGTGGATACTTTGCAATCGCCGTGCATCAATACGATGAGGGGCTGGCGGCCTTCGTCTTCCATTACCAGGGTTTTGACGACGGCGTGTTCGGCGACATTCAGTTCGCGGGCGGAGACCTTTGTTCCGCCGTGGTCTTCGTAGGCGTAAAGGTGGGTTGAAAAGGGCGTCTGGTGCTGGCGCAGAAAGCGCGTGGCGGGGGTTTCCGGTGGGTTGTGGTCTGGACGTGACATGGTAGCGGGATTGTCGGCGGGTAATTCGAGTGGACGATACGGCGCGGGCGTTCAATTGCGCGGTGTGGAGGAATTCAGATGGCGCCTTCGTGGTGCAATAGCCAGCGTTTGGTATCGATTAGGAAGCCGCCGCTGCTGTGGGCAAATCCGCCAAGCCCGGCCGCCGAGACGACGCGATGGCAGGGGATGACGAGGGGAAAAGGATTGTCGCCGCAGGCCTGGCCGACAGCGCGGGCAATGCTGCGCGCGGCGTGGGCGAGTTCGCCGTAGGTGCGGGTCCAGCCGCGGGGAATCTCTGCAATGGCCGCCCAGATGCGGCGCCGGTATTCGCTGCCGCGCCGGGCCAGCGGGAGATTGAAACGGAAATCCGGATCGGCGAAATAGCATTCGAGTTGATTGAGCGCCATTGCGGAGATGCGGTCGGTGGGCGCGGCCGGCGGATAGGCGTGCGGCAGGAATTCAATGTCGTGAATGAGTTCCCCCGCGCTGACAATCCCTACGGCGCCGAATGGCGCTGCCATTACGGCGGAAAATTCCTTGGGCCGGGGTAATTGGCTGGGCTTTGCAGAAGGCGTGCGCATGGCGGAATTTTGCGCGTGCGGCCGGGCGCCGGCAAG
>CALMXT010000235.1 GCA_937871125.1 uncultured Zoogloea sp.
GCATGCGCACACCCATCATCGGGCCGCCCATGATGTAGCGGTCGGTGTCGGGGCGCGGGGCGGCGAGGCGCACGAGGTGGTCCATCGGCGTGCCGATCAGCACTTCGTAGTTGCGTGGGGTGTCGACGTTGCCCGCCACGGTGACGATCCGCGAGACCAGCGGATGGCCGTATTCGAGGGCTTCGAAAATGCTGTAGGCGGTGCCGACGTTGAAGCACTGCACGCCGAAGTCGGTGGAGCGGCGGCCGTGGGGCACTTCGATGCCGGTGAGCACGCGGATGAGCTGCTTGGCGCCGCCGGCCGGATAGCGGGTGGGAATGGCGATGGCCTCGACACCCGTTTCGCCGCTGGCCGAGATGGCCGCCTGGACGGCGGCGACGGCTTCGGGCTTGTTGTCCTCGATGCCGATCAGCACCTCTTCGGCCTGCAGCAGATAGCGCATGGCCAGGATGCCCGTGAGCATGTCGCCGGCGCGCTCGCGCATCAGCATGTCGTCGCAGGTGATGAAGGGTTCGCACTCGGCACCGTTGATGACGAGGGTCTTGAGCTTGCCTTCCTTGCCGGGTTTGAGCTTGGCGTAGCTCGGGAATACCGCTCCGCCCAGGCCGACGACGCCGGCGTCGCGCAGGAAGTCGCGCACTTCGTCGGGTGGGGCTCGGCGGAAATCGATCTTTTCGAGTGTGCCCCAACGGTCTTCGCCGTCGGGCTCGATGATGACCGACAGGGTGGTCAGGCCCGAAGTGTGGGGCATCACCGCTTCGGCAAGGTCGCGAACGATGCCGGAGGTCGAGGCATGGACGGCCGAGGACAGGCTGCCGTCGGCACTGCCGATGCGCTGGCCCTTGAAGACATGGTCGCCGGCTTGGACCAGCGGGCGCGGATGGCCGCCAACCGCCTGATGCAGCGGAATGACGAGGCGGTCCGGCAAAGGCACCTGGGCGATCGGCGCCGTGGTGGATCCGGTCTTGTTGGTTTGCGGCTTGACGCCACCGTGGAACTTGAAGAGTTTGCGCAGCATGTCAGGCCTCGTGCCGCACCGCACCGGGGGCGTGGGTTGAGTGTTTCATCTCAGGCGGCGGCCTTGATCTCGACGACCGGGTAACGCCACTTCCAGGTGTCCACGGTTTCGACGATGGGCTGCATGGCGATGCAGTCCACCGGGCAGGGGGCGAGACACAGTTCGCAGCCGGTGCATTCGGCGGCAACCACGGTGTGCAACTGCTTGGCGGCGCCGACGATGGCGTCTACGGGGCAGGCCTGGATGCACAGGGTGCAGCCGATGCAGGTTTGCTCGTCGATGACGGCCACGGATTTCGGCTTTTCGACACCGTGTTCTTCGGAGAGCGGCTTGAATTCGCGGCCGAGAAGATCGGCCAGTTTGCGGATGCCCTCTTCGCCGCCGGGGGGGCATTGGTTGATTTCCGCCTCGCCGCCGGCGATTGCGGTGGCGTAGGGGCGGCAGCCCGGAAAACCGCATTGTCCGCATTGGGTTTGCGGCAGGATGGCATCGATTTTTTCGACCAGCGGGTCGCCTTCGACCTTGAACTTGATCGAGGCAAAGCCGAGCACCGCCCCAAGGACAAGGGCGATGCCGGTCATGACGAAGAGCGCGGTAAGCATGGTGTCAGTGGAATTTGTCGAGGCCGGCAAAGCCCATGAAGGCCAGACTCATGAGCCCGGCGGTGACCATTGCGATGGCGGTGCCCTTGAACGGGGCGGGTACGTCGGCACCGTCCAGGCGCTCGCGGATGCCGGCGAAGAGCACCAGCGCCAGCGAAAAGCCGACCGAGCTGCCAAGGCCGAAGAGCAGGGATTCGAGCAGATCGTGGTGCATGGCCACGTTGAGCAGCGGAATGCCGAGAACGGCGCAGTTGGTGGTGATCAGGGGCAGGTAGATGCCGAGCACCTGGTGCAGCATGGGGCTGGTCTTCTGGATGACCAGTTCGGTGACCTGCACGATGGCGGCAATGATGACGATGAAGGCCAGGGTGCGAAGATATTCGACGCCGGTCGGCATCAGCACGTAGTGATCGACGAGGTAACTGGTGCCGCAGCCAAGGGTGAGCACGAAGGTGGTTGCCGCACCCATGCCTATCGCGGTTTCCAGTTTTTTGGACACGCCCATGAAAGGGCATAGCCCGAGGATTCGGACCAGGACGACGTTGTTGACCAAAACGGCGCCGAGAATCACGAAGAGGTAGCTGGTCATGGTTGCCGGGAGCGGAAAGGGGTGGGATGCGTGCCGAAGGCCGGATTATCCCGCTCGGGCAGGCCGGCGCTCAAGCCTGCTGCGAGCATGGTTATGGCGATGGGGATCGTCGGCGCGGCGCGTGTCAAGCGTAGTCGCGGGTTTCCGCGACGGCTTCGCGGACGAGGACCGGGCCGCGGTAGATGAGGCCGCTATACAGCTGGACCAGCTTGGCTCCGGCATCGAGTTTGGCGCGGGCCTGACGCCCGTCCAGAACACCGCCTGCGGCAATGATGGGCAATTCGTTCTGCAGCGCCTTGGCCAGTGCCGCGACGACGGCGGTGGAGGTTTCGAACAGCGGCGCGCCGGAAAGGCCGCCTTGCTGCTCGCCATAGGGAAGGCCCTGGACTTTGTCGCGGGCAAGGGTGGTGTTGGTGGCTATCACGGCGTCGATGCGGTGGCGGCGCAGGGCATCGGCGATGTTGAGAATCTGGGCGTCGTCGAGATCGGGGGCGATCTTGAGGGTGATCGGCACATAACGCCCATGTTTGTCGGCAAGCTGGGTCTGGCGGGCCTTGAGCTGGCCAAGAAGGGCGTCGAGTTCGGATTCGCCCTGCAGCTGGCGCAGATTTTTGGTGTTGGGCGACGAGATGTTGACGGTGATGTAGCTCGCCAGCGGATAGGCCTTGTCGAGGCAGGCCAGATAGTCGTCGGCGGCGCGCTCGATGGGGGTATCGGCGTTCTTGCCGATGTTGATGCCGAGGATGCCGCGGAATTTCATCTGCTGCACGTTGCCGATCAGCGCATCGATGCCGTGGTTGTTGAACCCCATGCGGTTGATGATGCCTTTGACTTCCGGCAGCCGGAACATGCGTGGCTTGGGGTTGCCGGGCTGGGCGCGCGGGGTGATGGTGCCGATTTCGATGAAGCCGAATCCCATGCGGGCGAGCCCGTCGATGGCTTCGCCGTTTTTGTCGAGGCCGGCGGCAAGACCGATGCGGTTGGGGAACTGCAGGCCCATGACTTCGATGGGCTTGGCCGGCAGCGGGCGGGCGGCGGGGAGGAGGCGCCCGGCCATGTGCAGGCCGGCAAGCGCGGTTTCGTGGGCTGTTTCCGGATCGAGGGAGAACAGCACCGGGCGGGCGATTTGGTAGAGCATGCGGCATTCTACCGCAGCGCGGTAAAGTCTTGCTTCGTCGATCAGTCCAGCCCGAAGCGGAGCTGCAGGCCGAGGTAGCCGCTGTAGCCAGGCAGGTTGGGCAGGACGATCAGATTGGCGCCGACGCGTCCGAATTGCGCCGAGATGGCCGGCAAGATCAGGATCGGCGACGGATAACCGCTGGCGAGAAGTCCGAAGGCGCCGAAGCGGAATGGGCCCGCTTCGAGCGGCATCCAGCGTCCTCCGGCATAAAAGGTGTTGCGGTTATAACTGTTGCGGAAGTAGCCGGCGGAGGCGACCCACGGCGTGCCGGTAAACTCCCTCTCGAAGCCGGCCCCTGGATTGTCCTCGCGCCATTCGCGGCGGTCGGGCTGGAAATGGTGGGAGGCGCCGGAGATCGCGATCCAGTCCCGATGCGGTGCTGTGCGGAAGTCGTCGAGGGTCGGGGCGGCCTGGGCGTCCGACGCGACGATGGCGCAGGCGGCGAGCAGCGCGGCGGCGCTCGCGCGGAGTGGGAATGTCATGGTTGGAAGCGCCGGAGGCGAGTCAGTCCAGGCGGGCCAGTTCGGCATCGGTGAGCGTTTGCCACTGGCCGCCTACACGTCCCTGGATGGGTCGAAAACGGGCCTTGTAGGCCATTTTCTGGCTGTCGCGGATCCAGTAGCCGAGATAGAGAAAGGGGAGCCCGAGTTCGCGGCAGACTTCGATTTGCCAGAGCACGCCAAAAGTGCCGAGGCTGCCGCCGGGAAGGTCGGGATCGTAATAGGTATAGACGCTGGACAAGCCGTCGGTGAGGCAGTCGATGACGCTCACCATGCGCAGGACGCCGTTCTCGCGGAATTCGATGAGGCGGCTGTCGACGTGGCTTTGCAGCAGGAAATGGGCGTATTGCTCGCGGTTGTCCTGGTCCATCCCACCGCCGGCGTGGCGGCTGGCCTGATAGCGCTGGTAAAGGCTGTAGTGTTCTTCGACGAACTCCAGGGGCATTTCCCGCGGGTGCAGATTGGCGTGGGCGCACCACGCGCGCCGCTGGCTCCGGTTCGGGCGGAAATCGGCTACCGGCAGACGTACCGGAACGCAGGAGCGGCATGCGTCGCAGTAGGGGCGATAGGTGAAGATGCCGCTGCGCCGAAAGCCGCTACGAACCAACTCGCTGTAAACCGGGGTGTCGATCAGATGACTGGGCGTGGCGACTTGGGAGCGGGCTTCCCGGTTGGGCAGGTAGGAGCACGCGTAGGCTGCGGTGGCGTAGAACTGCAGCAGGGAGTAGGGGTAGTCCTTGAGCATCGCGCGCTAGGTCCAGGGAGCTTGGGCGCCATCCTCGGGCCAGCGGGCGGGGGGCGGACCTTCGCGAGTGAGCGTTTGGAGCATCTTCACGAAGAGTTCACGCGGAATCTCCCGACCGCCCAGGGATGTCAGATGGCTTGTCGTCATTTGACAATCTAGCACGCGAAAATCGTGTTGCTCAAGGAAACGCGTCAGATGCACAAAGGCGATTTTCGAGGCGTCGGTGCAGCGGCTGAACATCGATTCGCCATAGAAGGCGCGTCCCAGAGCCATGCCGTAGAGCCCGCCGACCAGCTCCCCGTCGATCCAGGTTTCGACGGAATGGGCGTAGCCGAGTTGATGCATGCGGATGTAGGCCGCTTCGATCGCCGGTGTGATCCAGGTGCCGCCGCCGGGCTCTCGCGGGGCGGCGCAGGCGTGGATCACCGCGGCAAAATCGTGATCGAGGCGTACCTCGAAGCGTTTGTTCCTGAGGGTCTTGCGCAGGGAGCGGGTAATCCGGACCTGGTCCGGAAATACCACCATGCGTGGGTCGGGACTCCACCAGAGGATCGGTTCGCCATCGTTGAACCACGGGAAGATACCGTTCCGGTAGGCCTCAAGGAGCCATTCGGGCGTGAGTTCGCCGCCAGCCGCAAGCAGGCCGTTGGGCTTGCTCAGGGCACTGGATGTAGGGGGGAAAGCGGGTTGGTTGCCGAGCCAGGAAATCATGCGGGGTGAGGGGTGCGCCCGGCAGATGCGAAGACGGGTCTATTTCAGCCCGCTGGCGGCTTCAGTTTGCCTGCGGCTGGCCGGACGGCAGAACACGGCGGGCGCCATCGTAGCGCGCGGCCCAGTAGTTGAGGCGCATGTCCTCTACCCGGACGACGCCCCCGGAAGACGGGGCATGAACGAACTGGTTGTTGCCGAGATAGATGCCGACATGGGAGAACGCACGGCGCATGGTGTTGAAGAACACCAGATCGCCGGGTTTGAGTTCATTGATCTTGACCTGTTCGCCCATCTGGGACATTTCGGACGCAGTGCGCGGCATGCCGAAACCCAGCGCGTCGGAGAAAACCTTGCCGACGAAGCCGCTGCAGTCGAATCCGGTGAGGGGGCTGGTGCCGCCGAAACGGTAGGGTACGCCGAGGAAATTCAGGCTGCGATCAACCAGCGATCGGATCGGACCGGTATAGCGCTCGAGGACGGAAGCGGGGGGCGCTTCGTCGACAGCGTTGAATTGGGGCTCCGCCGCAAGGACCGCGCCGGAGCATGCGGTCGCTACAAAAAAGCCGATTATCGTCTTTTTGATAAGCATGCGATCAGTCTACCGAATGGTCAGATAAGTGTAAAGAATTTCGACAGATATCGATGCTGCATTGCGCCATGTGCAATGCGCCACGGTTTGAGCGTGTTCGCATGTGTAGTATTCGTTTCGCACTGGTCGCGAGCCGCAACGTTCGGGAGGCCGCGCGGAAAGTGCGCCGTACCGGTCGGCGTACTTTCTCAAAAGGGCCCTTCGGCTTTCCGCAGCGAAGCACTCGCGCCAGTCGCACTAATTTCGCCATCAGGCAAACAGGTTCAGGATGCCGTCCAGGCCGCTGTAGTTGAGCGCGCAGGTGGCTTGCTCCCGGACCACGGGCTTTGCGTGATAGGCAATGCCGACGCCGGCCGCAGTGAGCATCGGCAGGTCGTTGGCGCCGTCGCCCACGGCAATCACGGCTTTGGATGCAAAGCCGTGATGCTTGCGCACGAGTTGCAGCGTGCGGCGTTTGGCTTCACCGTCGATCACTTCGTTTTTGACTCTGCCGGTAAGCTTACCGTTGCGGATCTCCAGTTCGTTGGCCACTGCATAATCGAAGCCGAGTTGCTTTTGAAGCCGTTCGGTGAAATAGGTAAAGCCACCCGAGACGAGCACGGTGACGATTCCTGCCTGCTTAAGTCCGGCAATCAAGGTTTCGGCGCCCGGATTCAGTCGCAGCCGTTCGCGGAAGACCCGGCCGAGAGCCGTTTCCGGAAGGCCTTCGAGGAGCGCCACGCGGCGAGTCAGGGATTCCCGGAAATCCAGTTCGCCGCGCATGGCGGCTTCCGTGATCGTCGCGACTTCGTTCTTGAGACCCTGCATGTCGGCGATCTCGTCGATGCATTCGATGGTGATCAGCGTCGAATCCATGTCGGTCACGAACAGCCGGAAATCCGACAGGCGACGGTCGTCCGGAACGAAGGTGCAGTCGAGTTCATGGGCCTCGCAGTAGCTGCTTAGTTCCGGGTGAGGCTGAGCGCCGAGCAGGCGGACGGCGTTGGTGCCGAGCCGCTTGATGCCCTCGGCACCGGTAAGCGTCGTCAGATCCTTCAGAGCCCGAGCTTCAAGCCGGCAGCCCTGGACTACCAGGTTCATCAGGCCGGGCTCCGCTTGGTCAGCGCTTCGCGGAGCATGTCGCGGGTGTTGCGGATCATGGCTTCAGTGGTGGCCCAGTCGACGCAGGCGTCGGTCACCGAGCAGCCGTAGCGCAGCTGGGTGAGGTCGGCCGGGATCGGCTGATTGCCGGATTCGATGTTGCTTTCGATCATCACGCCGACGATGGAGCGGTTGCCTTCGCGGATCTGGTGGGCAACGTCGCGCATCACCAGCGGCTGATACTCGGGGTTTTTCCAGGAGTTGGCGTGGGAGCAGTCGATGACGACGTTGGCCGCCAGTTTGGCCTTGGCCAGCGCCTTTTCGGCAAGGGAGATGGAAACCGTGTCGTAGTTGGGGCGTCCGGCGCCGCCGCGTAGAACCACGTGGCCGTAGGCGTTGCCCCGGGTGCGGATGATGGACGACTGGCCCTGGGCGTTGATGCCAAGGAAGCTGTGGGGATGCGAGGCGGACAGGATGCCGTTGACCGCAGCGTCGAGGGAGCCGTCGGTGCTGTTCTTGAAGCCGACCGGAGTGGACAAACCGGAAGCCATTTCCCGGTGCGTCTGGGATTCGGAGGTGCGGGCGCCGATTGCGGTCCAGCTGATCAGATCCCCGTAATACTGAGGAGCGATCGGGTCGAGCGCTTCGGTACCGGCGGGCAGGCCGATTTCGTTGACGTCGAGGAGGAAGCGGCGGGCCTTTTCCATGCCTTCGTCAATGCGGAAGGAGTCGTCCATGTACGGGTCGTTGATGTAGCCCTTCCAGCCGGTGGAGGTGCGCGGCTTTTCGAAATAGACGCGCATCACCAGCACCAGGGTGTCGGACACTTCGTCGGCCAGTTTCTTGAGGCGGCGGGCGTAGTCGAGGCCGGCGATCGGATCGTGAATGGAGCAGGGGCCGACGACGACGAAAAGTCGCTGATCCTTGTGATCGAGGATGGCCTGAAGGGTCTGGCGGCCTTTCAGGACGACGGACGCGGCGGTATCGGTCAGTGGCACGCGGGTGACGATGTCCTCGGGGGAGGGCATGCGGTCGAAGGCCGCGATGTTGAGGTTTTCGGTTTGGGCGAGGGGCATGGCGGTCACGCGTCTGAAAAAGCGGGTTCTGAAAAAGCGCAATCGGACATTTTACCCCGAAGCGCGGCCACCTACCGCGTGACGCGCGAGGCTCAACACCGAAGGCAGCCGGTAATCGACGTAGTGGGGCCGGCGCAAGCTTCGGCTGATCCACACCGTGGTCATGCCGAGGCGCTTGGCGGTACGCAGGTTCTCGGCGCTGTCTTCGACGAGGATGCAGCGGGCGGGATCGAGGCGATGATCCTTGAGCAGATGCCGGAATCCGCGCAGCTTGGGTTTGGGGTGGTAGCGCATTTGTTCGACAGCGTAGACGTCGGCGAAGAAATGGCGGATTCCCATGATTTGGAGGACGGCTTCGGCGTAGTGCCGGGGGCCATTGGAAAAGACGATCTTTTTGCCGGGCAGGCGTAGCAGCAGGTGGCGCAGGGCATTGTCGAAGACGACCATGCGCTGCAGTTCCGGGAACTGGTGGGTGTCGTGCAGAAAATGGCGCGGGTCTGTGCCGTGGTGGCGCATCAGGCCGGTCAGGGTTGCGCCATAGCGCTTCCAGTAGTCCACCCGCAGCCGGTTGGCGGCATGTTCGTCCAGTTCCAGGTGCTGCATGAGGTAGGTCGTCATGCTGCGGTTGATGTGCGGGAAAATATGCGGGCTGGCGTTGTGCAGGGTGTTGTCGAGGTCGAACAGCCAGATAGGGCGCATGAAGTCAGCCCGGCTTGCGTTCAAAACGGATGATTGCCCGGCCGTCGTCCGTCACTTTGGGCGCGGCTTTCCATGCGTGACCGTAGACGACTTCGACGGTTGCCGGCAGGCGGCCGTCGCAGCGCAAAGCCTCGTAGGCGGTGCGCAGATGCTGCCAGTGGCCCTTGCCGACAAGGCCGCGGGGGCGGCTGACGGCGGCATTGGCGGAGCCGCTGGTGCGCAAGTCGTGGAAGAGGTCGTCGAGCTTTGCGTAAGTGACGGTAAGCATTTCCATGTCCATCACCGGATCGGAAAATCCGGCGCCGACCAGGGCATCGCCCAAGTCGTGCATGTCGATGAAACGGTGCAGATGCTCGGACTTGGATGCGGGTAGCGCGGCGCGGAGTTCCTTGAGGGTGTCCGGGCCGAGGGTGGAAAACATCAGCAGACCGCCGACTTCCAGCACCCGATTGATTTCCTTGAGCGCCGGTAGCGGATCGTGCAGCCACTGAAGCATAAGGTTCGACCAGGCGAGGGACACCGATCCGCGGGCAAGGGGCAGGGCGGTGGCGTCGGCACACACGAAATCGGGCTCGGCCGGCTTGCCGAAATTCATCAGCCGCTTGAGGAGACCCCGTTCGCCGCGGGCCTGGGCCAGCATGGCCGGGGCGCTGTCGATGGCAATGCGGGGTGTGCCGGGATAGCGCGCCGCGAACGCGGCCAAGTCGCTGCCGGGGCCGCAGCCGAGATCGAGGATGCGCTTGGGCTCGATGCGGATGTAATCGAGGCGCTCGCTCATGCGGCGGGATATTTCCCGGGCGAGGGTGTCGACGCTGGCGTAATCTGCAGCCGCTCTCCCGGCTCGACGCCGCACGAGTTGCGGGTCGAGCTGGAAATCCGGTGCGGTCATCGGGGAAGGTTCAGACGGATTTGAGGCCGAGACGGGCGAACAGTTGGTCGTCGGCGTCGGCATCCGGGTTTTCGGTGGTCAGCAGGCGCTCGCCGTAGAAGATCGAGTTGGCACCGGCCATGAAGCACAGGGCCTGAAAGCCGTCGCCGAGTTCCTGGCGGCCGGCGGAAAGGCGCACGTAACTTTCGGGCATGGTGATGCGCGCGGCGGCGATCATGCGGACGAAGTCGAACGGGTCGATCGCTTCGGCGCTGCCCAGCGGGGTGCCTTCGATCTGGACCAGATTGTTGATCGGCACGGAATCCGGCGGCGGGTTCATGTTGGCCAGTTCGGCGATCAATGCGGCGCGGCTCTTCTTGGTTTCACCCAGTCCGACGATGCCGCCGCAGCAGACGTTGATGCCGGCGTCACGCACCTTGTCGAGGGTGTCGAGGCGATCCTGCAGGGTGTGGGTGGTGATGATCTGGCCGTAGAATTCGGGCGAGGTGTCGATGTTGTGGTTGTAGTAGTCGAGACCGGCGTCCTTGAGCTGCTCGGCCTGGCCGTCTTTCAGCATGCCGAGGGTGACGCAGGTTTCGAGACCCAGGGCCTTGACCTCGCGGACCATGTCGAGCACCGGGGCGAGATCCTTCTCTTTCGGGCCGCGCCAGGCGGCGCCCATGCAGAAGCGGGTCGAACCCTTGGCCTTGGCGGCGCGGGCGTTTTCGAGCACTTCAGTCAGCGGGAGGAGGGCTTCCTTCTCGAGGCCGGTGTCGTAGCGGGCGGACTGGGAACAGTAGCCGCAGTCTTCGGAACAGCCGCCGGTCTTGATCGAGAGCAGGGTGGAGCGCTGCACTGCATTTGGGTCGAAGTGCTCGCGATGCACCTGCTGGGCACGGAACAGCAGGTCATTGAAGGGCAGTGCGAACAGAGCCTCGACTTCGGCAACGCTCCAACGCTTGCGGGCAGGCGTAGCAGCGGCGATCGGAGCGCTCTCTGCGCAGGCGACGGTAGCAGTCATTGTTATGCACCCTTATAGTGACTGTAATTATAAATTACGAAGCCTTTTAGTTTCCCTGAAGGGGTCCGGATTTGTCAAATCAAGCGCTGCTTTGGCGCCGTTGCCTGACTGGCGCTTTGAACGTGTTGCTCCCGCAGGAGTGTTTTGCCTGCGGTGCGGCAAGCGGCGGCGATGTGCTGTGTGCCGCGTGCTCGGTCGATCTGCCGGGGCGGGATGAGCTCCGTTGCCCGGTGTGTGCGATCGCCCAGCCGCGTGGCGAAGTCTGCGGCGCGTGTCTGAGCCATCGACCGCCTTTCGACGCAACGCTCACGGCGCTCGACTACGCCTTTCCGCTCGACAAGCTGGTGCAGGCTCTGAAGTATGGGCATCGACTGGCGATATCGAGGCTCTTCGTCGAACTGATGGCCGGTTTGCCGACGCCGCAGGCGGACTTGGTGGTGCCGATGCCGCTCCATCCTGTGCGACTGCGCTCGCGCGGCTTCAATCAGGCAGCGGAGCTGGCTCGGCCGCTGGCGAAACTTTGGGGGTTGCCGGTGCTGCTCGACGGTGTGGTGCGCGATGTGGATACGTCTCCGCAGGTCGATCTGCCTTGGAAAGCCCGGGCCGCCAACGTGCGCGGCGCGTTTCGGGTGGCGAGGAAGGTCGAGGGTTTGCGCATTGTGGTAGTCGACGACGTGATGACGACCGGCGCGACCCTCGCCGAGTTGGCGCGGACTTTGAAGGACGTCGGGGCTGCTCGCGTCGAGAACCGGGTCGTTGCCCGCACACCCGCGCCGTCCTGAGCGGTTCGGCTTGCTCGGGTAGAAGGCAGCGGGCACAATCCGCGCCCATGTTCCATGTCGTCCTTCATCAGCCGGAGATTCCTCCGAACACCGGCAACATCATGCGCATGTGTGCCAATTCCGGCGCGCGTCTGCATCTCGTCA
>CALMXT010000236.1 GCA_937871125.1 uncultured Zoogloea sp.
GTCCGAAGGGACTGAACGCCCCCTCGGGGGGCAGCGAAGGAACTGAGCGTGGGGGCATTCATTTCATTGCGATCCAGTAAGCGATGGCGATCAGTGCCGAAACGAGGAGCAGCCAGCCGAGGAGCAGGCCGCGCCAGAAGAATTTGACGCCGCGCAGGCCCATGAAATCCAGCATGACGAGACGTCCTTTGACGAAGCTGATGGCGAGCAGCGCGGCCATTGCCAGCGGCCCGGCGATGCCGAGGCGCTCTCCGACCTCGCCGATGCCGAAGGTGGCAAGGGTGGCGAGCATCAGCACGACCCACACGAAGTTGAGTTGGCGGGTGTTCATGGGATCACCTCATCACGTAAACCAGCGGGAACAGCACGATCCACACCAGATCGACCATGTGCCAGTAGGCCGCGCCGCTCTCGATGCCGTTCATGTTGGCCGGGCCGTAGGTGCCCTGGCGGGTCTGCCACCACAGCACGATCAGGATGACCATGCCGAGGATGACGTGCATGAAGTGGAAGAAGGTCAGCGACAGGTAAAACATGTAGAAGGTGTTGGTGGACAGGTTGATGCCTGCGCCGAACTTGGCCGCGTATTCGAAGCCTTTGACGATCAGGAAGCCGCCGCCGCAGAGGATGCCGCCGGCCAGCCAGCGGGCGCCGGTGGCCGGGCGGGCGCGGCTCACCGCTTCGACGCCGCGGGCCACGCACCAGCTGGCGGTGATCAGCAGCACGGTGTTGAGCGCGCCGGCCGGGCGGTTGAGGGTGAGCTGCATTTCGTTGAAGAGCTCGACGTTGTGCGCCCGCCCGAAGGCGTAGGCGGCGAAGAACACGCCGAAGGCGAGCAGTTCGGCGAGGATGAAGAACCAGATCGCCAGATCGCCCGGCGGGGCGACGGCCGGGCCGCCGGGGTGGGCAGGCGTGTTGGGGTGCGTTTCCATCGTCGGGAGTGTCGTCGTGCCGGCCGGCCGCGGCCTTGATCTGGCCCAAGTTGCGCCTGTTTTTGGCCGGCCCGGCGTCGGCCGCGGGCGCTCGATCAATAGATGAACGGAATCAGTTTGCGGACGCGACGCCGGTAGTCGGCGTAGGCCGGAAAGCGCGCCAGCAGCCACGCTTCTTCGCGCCGTGACTTGATGTCGAAGAAGACCAGCAGCACCAGCGCCCACAGCAGCGTCAGCGCGCCCTGCACGAACAAGGCCCAGCCGAAGGCGGCGAGGATCAGGCCGCAGTAGATCGGGTGGCGCACCCAGCCGTAGAGCCCGCTTTCGATCAGCGTGGCGTCGTCCTTCGGGTGGGGCAGGGGCGTGAGGTTGCGGCCGAGGTGGAACACGGCGGCCACCGAAATCGCGGCGCCGGCCGCGATCAGCGCGAGGCCGGCAAACCCGGCGCCGGCGGCAAGGCCCGCGGGCCAGGCCGGTGCGGCGCCGCGCGGCCCGAAAACGACAAGGGCGAACAGGGCGGCCTGCAGGGCGACATACCATTCGCCGCGGCGCCCTTTCCACCAGGGATGAGGCTTCATCGGGATCGGGTTCGGGATGGGAGACGCCGGATGATCCGTCGTTTCCCCGCGCGGCGCAAATCCGCGCCGGGCGCCTCAGCCCACCACGAAGCCCGGCACGTCGATGCGGATCGCCGGACGGTCCAGCGCCACGGCGACGCAGGCGGCGAACTGGCGCGACCACGGGCCGCCTTGGGCAAAGCGGCTCTCGCCGCCGTATTTGGCGACGTTGAGGATCACGTCGAGTATCAAGACCTTGCCCATCGGGTTCGACGGCGTGCATTCGAGTGCGTCGAATTCGTCGTGCAGCCATTCCCGCGCGCGGTCCTTGGTCAGATCGGCGATGTCGTCGGCGTGCACGCGGAATTCGTATTCCCGGTCGGCCCTGAAGGCGACGGTGACGGTGTACATGCGGGTCTCCTCATTATTTTTCCACCCTGAAGGCGCATTTTTCGGTGGGGCGCCGGCAGAATCAAGTAACCGATTGTTATCATGGGCCGCTTTCCTGCCGCACCTCCGAAATTTCTCCCATGAACGAATCCCCCTGGCGTGCCCTCGCCAACCGCCGCATGCTGATTTGCGTGCTGACCGGCTTTTCGTCGGGCTTGCCGCTCTACCTGCTGCTCAACCTCGTTCCCGCCTGGCTCAAGACCGAAGGGCTGTCGCTCAAGGCCATCGGCGCCTTTGCGTTGATCCAGTTTCCCTACACCTGGAAGTTCGTCTGGTCGCCCTTTCTCGACCGTTATGCGCTGCCCTTGCTCGGCCGCCGGCGGGGCTGGATGGCGCTGACGATGACCCTGCTGCTCGGTGCCATCGCCTGGCTCGGCACCTTGTCGCCCACCAACCAGCTCGGGCTGGTGATCGGGCTGACCGCGCTGATCGCCTTTTTGTCGGCGACCCTCGACATCGTCCTCGACGCCTACCGCCGGGAACTGCTGCCGGAGATCGAGCTGGGCATCGGCAACGCCATCCACGTCAATGCCTACAAGCTCGCCGGGCTGGTGCCGGGCTCGCTGTCGCTGATCCTGGCCGATCATCTGCCGTGGCCGCAGGTCTTTCTGGTCACGGCGCTGTTCATGGCGCCGGGGCTGGCGATGACGCTGATGGTCAAGGAGCCGTTTTCGGCCAGCGGTGCGCCGCGCACCCTGCGCGATGCGGTGGTCGAGCCCTTCCGCGAGTTCTTCGGCCGCCACGGTCTGCGCTCGGCGCTGGTCGTGCTGAGCTTCATCTTTCTCTACAAGTTGGGCGATTCCCTGTGTACCGCGCTGGCCACGCCTTTTTATCTGGAGATGGGTTTTTCCAAAACCGAGATCGGCCTGATCGCCAAGAACGCCGGTTTGTGGCCGAGCGTCATCGGCGGGCTGCTCGGCGGGCTGTGGATGGTGAAGCTGGGCATCAACCGCGCCCTGTGGGTGTTCGGCGTGGTGCAGTGGCTGGCGATCTTCGGCTTTGCGTGGCTGGCCTGGCTCGGTCCGGCAGAGGCCGATGCCGGCCGGCTCGGCGTGCTGGCGGCGGTGATCGGCCTGGAGGCGCTGGGGGTCGGGCTCGGCACCACGGCCTTCGTCGCCTATATGGCGCGCACCACCCATCCGGCTTATACGGCCACCCAGCTGGCGCTGTTCACCAGCCTGATGGCGGTGCCGCGCACCTTCATCAACGCCTCGGCGGGCTGGCTGGTGGAAGGCCTCGGCTGGTACAACTTCTTCATGCTGTGCGGTGTGCTGGCGGCGCCGGGCATGCTGCTGCTGGTCAAAGTGGCGCCGTGGCATGAGCGCCCGGCGGGCTCCGCCTGATTTTTTCCCCCTCGTCGATCATGATTCCGACTCCTCTCGAAGCGGCCGCCCGCGCGCTGTCCGACACCGTCGACGGCATGCGGTTTGCGGCCCCCGTCTCCCACGTCTATAACCCGCTCGACTACGCCTGGGCGCCCAACGCGGCCTATCTGCAGCGCTTTGGCCAGGGGCGCAAGCGGGTGGTGTTCGTCGGCATGAACCCCGGCCCCTTCGGGATGGTGCAGACCGGCGTGCCCTTCGGCGAGATCGCCGCGGTGCGCGACTGGATGGGCATCGAGGGCGAGGTGGGCAAACCCGCGCTTGAAAACCCCAAACGCCCGGTCGAGGGTTTCGCCTGCGCCCGCTCGGAAGTGAGCGGGCGGCGCTTGTGGGGGCTGTTCGCCGAACGTTTTGGCACCGCCGAGGCCTTTTTTGCCGGGCACTTCGTGGCCAATTACTGTCCGCTGGCTTTCTTCGACGGCGGCCGCAACCTCACGCCGGACAAGCTGCCGGCGGCCGAGCAGGGTCCGCTGCTGGCGGCCTGCGACGCCCATCTGCGGCGGATGGCGGAAATCCTCGAACCGGAATGGGTGATCGGCATCGGTGCCTGGGCCGAAGCCCGTGCGCGGGTGGCGCTGGCCGGGCTGCCGGTGAAGCATGGCCGTGTGCTGCATCCCAGCCCGGCGAGCCCGGCGGCCAATCGGGGGTGGAGCGAGGCGGCGACGCGCCAGCTCGTCGAACTGGGGGTGTGGGATTATTAACCCGGTCATTAAATATCTGCTCCCCGTTCACTCCAGGCGTGTCGAAAGGCAGCGCCAGAGCCAGGTCAATAACCGCCCTTTTGTGGGGGCGACTTCAGTCGCCCAAGGAGGCGGATCAACGGCTTGGCTGTAATTCAACGCGCGGATGGGCGACTGAAGTCGCCCCCACAGAAAATCTCTGCGAATACCGACTGCACGTTCAGACCGAACGGTGGTAAGTGAATCAAAGGGCCGGGTTAATAGGGGGCGTATGGGTCGGACTTCAGCCCGACAACGCTGCCTGACGTGCCGAATCCTGTCGGACTGAAGCCCGACCTACCGTTTTACCCCGACCCAGGGGAGGTGGCGGGCGGTCGTAGCGGTTCGGACGGGCTGCCGAGTTCGCGGGGCCGGCCCGGACGGAGCGGAAAGTTGCCAAGTCGGAGTGTTTTGCTCCCGGTTCGGACGAATGAACTCCCGGTCGGGACGGTTGTGCTCCCGGTCGGGAGCACGAAGGTTCGAACCGGGGCGGGGAGGATCAGCGCCGCCGGCTGCCGCTGCCGCTGCCGAGGATGGACCCGAGCACGCCGCGGACGATTTCCCGTCCGATG
>CALMXT010000237.1 GCA_937871125.1 uncultured Zoogloea sp.
CAAGACGGTGCGACGCAATATTAGTATTCGGTTATCTTTGAATATTGATATGTATAAATATATTACTTGAACGACGGACCAAGGCGCCTGAGGCCGAACCCAAGCCTCTGGAAACACAAGGAAAAAGCGAAAGAGAGCGCGGCGAAATCCGCGTGAAGACGAAGCCTCGCCCATGCCGTCCGCGGGCACGGCCCAAGGGTTGGGCGAGCGGCGTCCGCCGCGGCTACCGCCGGAGGGCGCCGGCCCAAGGACGAAAAAAAGGCCGCGCTTTCGGCGCAGCCTCTTCGAATCCGACCGGGAAATCCGGCGTTTAGTGGGCCAGGAAGTCCAGCACCATGCGGTTGAACTTGTCGGCGTGCTCCCACTGGGCCCAGTGGCCGCAGCGGTTGAAGATGTGCAGCTCGGCGTTGGGCATGCCCCACAGCAGGCGCAGGCCGCAATCCATCGGCACGAAGCGGTCGTCGCGGCCCCAGATGACCAGCGTCGGCGCGGTGATTTCGCCCAGACGCGGACCGACGTCGCCAAACTGCTTGGGGTTGGCGGCGAGGCTGGCGACGAAGTTCTCGAGGTGATCCTTGCGCGACATCATGTTGTTGAGACGCGCTTCGATCAGGTCGTCGGTCAGGGTGCTGGCGTCGAAGACGAAGACGTTGAGCATCTTCTTGAGGTTTTCGAAGGTCGGCTCGCGGTACAGGCCTTGCAGCAGCTTGATGCCTTCGGTGGGCATCGGCACGAACTGGCTGGGGCCGCCGGTGCCGCCGCCCATCAGGATCAGCTTGCCGACGCGGGTCGGGTTGGCCAGCGCGAAAGCCACGGCGCTATGGCCGCCCATCGAGTTGCCGACGATATGCACGCGATCGAGATTCAGCCCGTCGAGCACCGCCTTGAGGGTGCGCGCGTTGAGCTCGGAACGGGAGGACTTGCACACCACCGGATCGCTCTTGTTCCAGCCCAGGCAGTCGAGCAGGATCACCCGATAGCCGGCGCCGACGAAGGCATCCACGTTGCGGTTGAAGTTGGCCCAGCCGCTGGCGCCGGGGCCGGAGCCGTGCAGCATCACGACGGTTTCGGCACCGTTGCCAGCGTCGTTGTAATGCACCTGCACGTCGAGTGCGTCCACCACGATGCGCATGAAGCGGCTGGTTTCGGCTTCGGTGAGGGGCGTGGGCGGGAGGGTCTGTTGGGTTGTCATCCTGGCGTTTCCTTTCCTTGTTGTGGGCGGCCCGGCCGCGCAGGGCGAGGCGGGTGCGACTCGTTATTGTTGTCCGGCTGCGGCAGCACGGCGACCGCCCAAGGCTACGGGCGGCGCGGCGGCTTCCGCGGCTTTCGAGTACACCAGATTTGGCCGGGATGGGCACATCGGGGATGAACAGTGTCCACTGGATGCACCGCTCAAGGCGGGATCAGCCTTCTTGAGGCAGCATCTCCATGAACTTTTCTTCGATGGCGTCGATGTGGCCGACGCCCACTTCGCCGGCGATTTCCCGGCACATATCGAAGGCGCGCAGCAAGTCGGCGCGGGAGGTGGCGGCGCGCAGGCGTTCGCGGATCGGCTGGTCGTCGTGACGCAGACTTTGCGCCATCGCGTCAAGCAGATAGAGACGGGCCAGCGCCAGGGAGCGGCGACGCAGGGGCTGCGGCTGCGGAATCGGGCGCGACGGCAACGGAGCGGCATGCTGTGCCGCCGCCGAGGCACGGCTGGCCGCGTCCGCGCCGTGCTGGCCATGATTCACCAACACGACAAGGCCTTGGTCGTGCAGCGCGTCGAGGGCCGCGTGGATGTCGCCGAAGGCCGTTGCCGATTCGGCCAGCGCCGCGACGCTGCGCCGCCCGTCGACAAGGATCAACACGGTTCTGAGGCGCGCCGGAATCCGTCTCGAGCGGATTGCGATCTCCTCCACGCCGGCCGCTGTCTTGGCCAGAACCCAGTCGTTACCCATTGCGCGCCCTCGTACTGCATTCGATTCCGGCCGCAGTGTATCGACCGAAAACGTCAGTTACGTGACATCGCCTTCGGAGGTGCGGCCGGGGCAGCGGTGACGGAAACTCGCCGGCGCATGGGCAAAGATCACCGAGAAAACCAGAATCAGCCAGAACAAGGCCGGCCGTGCCTCCGCATCGGCCAGAAACCAGCCGAGCAGCGCGAACTTGGCGAGCAGCGACAGGCCAGCGTATTCCTTGAGCCACAGCGGATTCGACCAGGCATCCAGCCCCGCCATCGCCAGGCCGGACAGCACCATCAGCAGCACGAAGCCGGTTCCGGGTGCGGCCGAACCGATCAGCAGCCCACCACCGACGCCGACCACGCCGGCAAGGTGGGCGGCGCGCAAGGCCACCACCAGCCAACGCCGGCCGGGAAAATCGCGATAACCGAAAGACGGGGTGGGAGCCATGCGCGGCGCTCAGAGATCGGCGCGGGGCTCCCACGCATAGCCGCGCCGGGTCACTTCGGCGGTGATGCGCGCCATCGCTTCGTCGACGCGCGCCGCCGGCCCCTTCATGCCCAGTTCGATGTGGCGCGGCTGCCCTTCCCCGCCCACGCTCGGCAGGCTGAACAGGGTGGCATCGGGAAAGTCGGCGGTGATCGCTTCCATGAGGTCGATCAGCCGGCCTTCGAGCGCCTCCCAGACGACGATGGAACGCTCCACGTAATCGGCACGGTGGTGCAGATGCGCAAAGGCGTTGTCGAGCACCCATTCGACCATCGGCCAGGCCATCACCGGAAACCCCGGCACGAAGAAGTGATTGCGGATCGAGAACCCCGGAATGCGGTTGTAGGGGTTGGGGATGATGGCACTGCCGACCGGATAGACGCCCATCTGGAGGCGCTGGGGCGTGATCTCGTCGCCGAAACGGGCGCGGATCTCGGCTTCGGCCTCGGGGTGCAGTTCGAGCGGCAGACCGAGCGCAGCGGCGGCCGACTGGCGGGTGTGATCGTCCGGCGTGGCGCCGATGCCGCCGAAACTGAACACGATGTCGGTGCCGGCGAAACTCTCTTTGAGCGCCTGCACCAGACGCGGCGGCTCGTCGGCGACATAGCGCACCGAAGCCAGACGCAGGCCGCGGGCCTTGAGCAGTTCGAGCAGCTTGGCAAAGTGCTTGTCCTCGCGACGACCGGACAGGATTTCGTCGCCGATGATGATCGCGCCGAAGGACGGCGTCGTGTCTGCGCTCATTCAATTCACCTCGATGATGTTTTCACGCTGCCGCGCCACACGCAGCGCCGACAACAGGTAATGCACGAACGCCAGCCCCGAGAGCGCCGGCGCAAACAGGTTGATCAGCGGCACATGCGCCATCGCCGCGCCGAGCAGGCCGACCCCGAAGAGGCCGCTCGAATGCTCGGCAGGCAGCGCCTTGAGTTCCAGCTTGTCGGCGTGGGCCATCAGCGCGTCGTAGCGGAAGGCGCGCTGGTTGAGCCACGCGGTCAGGATCAGCGAAATGAGCAGCCCGGCGCCGGGAATCAGCCACAGGGGCAGGCTGAGCACCAGCAGCACCAGGAACTGCAGCACCGAGGTGAGCGCGTTCCAGACGCTGCCGAGCTGGCTGCCGCCGGACCGGCGGGCGATGTCGGCGTAATCGGTCGCGGCCACCTTCTCGAGCATCAGCGGCAGCGCCACCGCCGCCACCAGAAAAGCCGCCGTCACGTAGATGATCGGCAGCGCCAGCATCACCAGACCGATCTTGAACATCAGCAGCGCCACCAGCAGCGCGCCTTCCGACGAGGCCAGCCAGCCGCCGACCAGCGGCAGCCCGGTGATCAAACCGCTGCCGACGGACACCAGCGACCCCCAGCTCATCACCAGCAGAACGGTCCAGATCACCGCCGCCAACAGCGTTGGCCACATCAGATGCCACAGGATGCCCGGCCGTCCGAGGCTGCGGGCGGCGGAGAAATACGAGATCAGGATGGTTTTCATGCCGGAAAGAATGTTCTGTTGGTCGATGCAAAAGGAGCGGCGGCCATTCTCGCCCATCGGCGGGCCGGGGTCACGGCTCACCGCACTGCGCGGCGATCACCGCCCGTCGATAACGCCGCAATCCTTCAGCCCGCGCTCGACCGCCGCCGCGGACAGCGCCCGCCGTTCGGCCGTGGCAAGCTCGCGCGCTTCGTCGGGATGCACGATCACGCCGGCCTCGAACAGCACCGCCGGCACGGTGGCCGTCTTGAGCACCACCAGATTGTCGTAGTAATACACCCCGTTGGTTTCATCGGCCCACGGCCGACCGATGCCGCTTGCCACTTCGGCATGGTGGGCCGTGGGTTTGAGCCCGGCGGCGCGCAGGGCGGCGCCGATGGCACTGGCGCAGGCGAGGCTTTCGGCCAGCCGCGGATTCTTGCGCGACACGAACAGCGAAAAGCCCGACGCATAAGTGGAATACCGCTGCTCGCGACCGTTCCAGATCCACGGCTGCTGGAGTTCCGCCTTCACCGAATCGTGGTGGATGGAGAGCAGGAACTGCGCCCCCGCCTCCTCGGCCTGCGGCGCCCGGGCGTACAGGTCTTCCATCTCGCCGCGAAAGCCGATCAGCCGCACCGGCACGCCGTCGGCCTCCAGCCGCGCCGCGATCACCGCGGCCAGAGACTGGTTGTATTCGAACTCCGGCACCCCATAAGCGCTGGTCGCGCCGGGCTTGGCCAGATAATGGCCGACATCGATGGCCACCGGCTGCGCCCCGCCGGCCCCCAGCGCCAGCGCCGCCAGCACCACGCCAAACAGCATCCTAATCATCCTTCGCCTCCACTTGCCGCAAAGTAAAACCCCGACCGCTCAGCGCGGCCAGCAATCCGGCGTCGCCACCGAAATGACCGGCGCCCACCGCGACGAAGACCCGCCGCCCCGGCTGCAGGCGCGCGACGATGGCATCGGCCATCTCCCGGTTGCGCGCATCGAGCAGATCCGCCAGCAAGGGCGCCATCGCCGGGCTGGCCGACTCTTCGCGCACGATGCGATCGATGGCGGCCGCGTCGCCCCCGCGCCAGGCGGCCAGCATGCCGGCAAAATAGGCCGGCGCGGCGCCCCGCTCGATCAATTCGACCACCTCGACAAGGCTTGCCAGCTGGGCCGCATCTCCACCGGCGGCAAGCGCCTCGATCTGCCGATCCACGCTCTCCAGCGCCACCAGCGGCAAGCCCCGCGCCCGCGCCGTGCGGGCCAGCCACAGGTCCACGCCTTGGTCGGTCCCGAAGCCGGCCGAATGCGCCGCCCGCAGCGTCAGCAAGGTTGCGACCATCCACGGCTGCATGCGCTGCAGCGCCGCGCCCGACAAGCCCACCCGATCCGCCGCGGCCGACAGGCGCGGACGCAGATCCGGCGGCAAGGCCTCGTCGAGGCTGCGCCCGGCCGGCAACTGCGCCGCGACGATCAAGCGCGGCGCGAGTTGCGGGTCGTCCGGATCGAGCTCCAGCGCCAGACTATCGGCCGCCGCCAGCGCCTTTTCAACGTCCGCGGGTAGCGGAAAGCAGGCTGCGTCGCACACGTGGATCGTGCCGTAGAGCCAGGCCCGCAACTCGCCGCGGGCGTCCGACAGCGTCCACAGATAAAGCGGCCCCTGCGCCGTCGCGAGCCCGGCCCACAGCAGCAAGGCCGATGTCGCCAGCGCTCGCCGGATCTTGTTCAAACTCGAAGCGCTCAACCGTTTTTCTCCACCCGCTACAATGCGCGACTATTCACGAGGCCAGATGATGCCCGAAACCCCTCCGCTCCCGTCCACCCGCCTTCCGCCCGCCATCCTGCTGCTCGGCCCCACCGCCAGCGGCAAGACCGCCTGCGCGCTGACCCTGGCCCGCACGCTTCCGGTCGAAATCGTCAGCGTCGACTCCGCGCTGGTGTATCGGGACATGAACATCGGCACCGCCAAGCCGACCGCCGAAGAACTGGCCGCCTGCCCGCATCATCTGATCGACATCCTCAGCCCCGAAGAAGCCTACTCCGCGGCCCGCTTCGCTGCCGACGCGCGCCGGCTGATGGGCGAGATCACCGCTCGCGGCCGCATCCCGCTGCTGGTGGGCGGCACCATGCTGTATTACAAGGCGCTGCGCGAAGGTCTCTCCGAATTGCCGGAGGCCGACCCCGATCTGCGCCGCGAAATCGAAGACGCCGCCGCCCGCGACGGCTGGCCGGCCCTGCATGCCGAACTCGCCGGCCTCGACCCCGACGCCGCCGCCCGCCTCCAGCCCAACGACGCCCAGCGCATCCAGCGCGCCCTCGAAGTCGTCCGGCTCACCGGCCAGCCGCTCGCCGCCAGCTACGCCCAGCGCGAACCCCAGGCCGACAGCCACCGCTACGTCGCCATCGCCCTTACCCCGAGCGACCGCGCCGTGCTCCATGCCCGCATCGCGCGCCGCTTCGACACCATGCTGCTGGCCGGCTTCGTCGACGAAGTGATCGACCTGCGCAAACGCTACCGGCTCGACCCCAAGCTGCCTTCGATGCGCTGCGTGGGCTACCGTCAGGCGCTCGAATTCCTGGATGGCGCCTACGACCGGCTCACCTTCCGCGACAAAGGCGTCTTCGCCACCCGCCAACTCGCCAAGCGCCAGCTCACCTGGCAGCGCAATTTCCGCGAAAACTGGGGCGATCTGGTCGAAGTGGACTGCCTCGCGGCGGGGATGGAGGAACAGGTAAGGGAAATCGTCGAACGCGGGCTATAGACTCCGACGCCGGAGTCGACCGCAGCAAACGCCGCCGGTTCGAAACCCAAGCGGAACGCTTGCAACCGACCCCGCTTCCCGCGCGCCTGCGCCGGCGTGAAAATCGCGTATGCTCTTTGCGCATCGAGTCCCGAAAGCCCACGCCGATGCGCCAAACTTTCCGCTCCGCACGCTTGCTGCCATGCGTCATCCTCGCAGCAGCGCTCCTCGCCGGCCCCGTCCGGGCCGACGACACGCAAACCATGCCGGTCGCGCCCGAGGCGCCCGACACCGGCGAAGTCGGCGACAACCCACCGGACCAACCCGCCGAGCCGCCCGCCGCCGGCCCGGAAGTCATCCTGCCCGACACCCTCGACTGGACGCCGCTGGCCGACAGCCCCGAATCCCGCGAAGTCTGGCTCCACGGCAGCGACAAGCGCGCCGGCCCCTACCTGCTGCGAGTCCGGCTCGCCGCCGACGGCCGGGTCGGCGTCCACACGAAACCGGACGAGCGCATCGTCAGCGTGCTGTCGGGCACGCTCTCGGTGGGCTTCGGCAGCATCTTCGACGAAACGCGGACGCACGACATCCCGGCCGGCGCCGTGTTCGTCGCCCCCGCCGACCAAGCCGTCTATCTGTGGGCCCGCGACGGAGAGGTCGAATACCAGATAAGCGGCAGCGGGCCAGCCGACGCGCCGCCGCCCGCCCGTTGAACGGCCGGCCCGCTCAGGCCGACACCGACAGCACCGGGTTCGTCGACGCAGTCGAATCCCCGGCGCCATAGGCGCGCATCAACTCCATGACCCGATGCATCAAGGCGGCATCGCTCTGGCTCGTCGTGCTGCCGCTGCTGCCGGTACCGTCGGCGGTGGCCGAGGCGGTCTTGGTGGACTGCTCGTAGGCGATCGCCTCGGTCTGGCTGACCTTGCCGTCGCCATCGGTATCGGCCTTGTCGAAGTTCTGGACGACGCTCGAAAGCAGCGACGAGCTCGCGCTGTCGGTCGAGCCGATCTGATCGAGCTGACTCTGCAGCTGGTCCTTCGTCAAACCGGTATCGTCCGCCCCCTGGGGCGGCGGCGGAGGCGGCGGGGCACCGCCGGCATCCTGCGCGCCGCCCATGCGGCTGCTGAAAGCCTGACTGTCGAGCGCATCGGCCAGCTTCTGGAGTCCGCTGGAAAATTCGCTCTCCGTCACCTTGCCATTGCCATCGCCGTCGAGCGCCTTGAACAGCGCGCTGCTGTCTGCGCTCGAATCGGTCGCGCTGCCGGTACTCGACGAGGCATCCGAGAACACCTGACTGAAAGCCGACTGCAGATCGCTCTGCTCGATATAGCCCTGCCCTTTGGTATCCAGCTTCGAGAACAATTCGCTCGCCATCTGGGAGGTATCGGGACGCGCTTGCGCGCGCGATGCCGCCATCGTCGCCATCGCTGCCGAAGCGCTGTAACCGCCAACACTGCTGACCATGATTTCTTCCTTTCCGTACTTGACCGGAATGCGCAACACGGCATTTCCCGGCGCCATTCCATATGCAACAAAGCGGCCCGAAACCCACTAAAAACAGAGCGATTCCAGTTAAGTCTCGTAAAGTTAGGTTAAGACCCAGGCCGCAAATCCAGGTCGTCGCCGGCCACGGCGCCAACCCGCAAAAGCCGCGGCCCGCACGGGGAAAAACCTGCCGGCGGACAATCCCTGCGCTTTGCCGGAACGGCAGAGCAAAACCGCGGCCCATGGCCAAACCGGCGGCGACACCCTCGCCCGCCCGGCAAGAACTACCGCCCCGCGCCCCCGCGTCGCGCCCACGCCCGGATGTTAGAATTCGACCTTGGTACTTCTCAGGTGACCCCCGATGGAATTTACAGAACAACTCCGCGTTGAAGTCCAACGCTCCGTGGCGGCCTCCCTGGCCGAAGACATCGGCACCGGCGACCTCACCGCCCGACTCATTCCCGCCAGCCGCACCGCCCGCGGCCGCGTCATCACGCGCGAAGACGCCGTGCTGTGCGGCACCGCGTGGTTCGACGCCGCCTTCGCCGCGCTGGAGCCCGACGCCTCGGTGATCTGGCATGCCCGCGACGGCGAACGCCTCAAGCCCGGCCAGCTGCTGTGCGAAGTCGACGCCT
>CALMXT010000238.1 GCA_937871125.1 uncultured Zoogloea sp.
TCGGATTCGTTGTCGAGGGCCGAGGTGGCTTCGTCGAGGAGCAGGATCGGCGCGTCGCGCAGGAAGGCGCGGGCGATGGCGATGCGCTGGCGCTGGCCGCCCGAGAGCTGGCTGCCGTTGGCGCCGACGCGGGTGGCGAGGCCGTCGGGCAGCTTGTCGATGAACTCCATCGCATGGGCGGCGCGGGCGGCGGCGACGATGTCGGCCTCGCTCACGTCGGGCTGGCCATAGGCGATGTTGGCGGCGATGGTGTCGTCGAACAGCACGACTTGCTGGCCGACCCAGCCGAGCTGCTGGCGCAGGTGGGCCAGCGGCAGGCTGGCCAGCGGCGTGCCGTCGAGCAGGATGCGGCCTTGGTCCGCGTCGTAGAAGCGTGCGATCAGGTTGATGAGGGTGCTCTTGCCGCTGCCCGAGGCGCCGACCAGGGCAACCGTCTGGCCGGGATGCACGTCGAGGCTGAAGTGCTGCAGGGCGAGTTCGGCTTGACCGGGATAGCGGAAACTCACGTCGTCGAAGCGCAGTTCGCCCTTGGCGCGGGGGAAGCTGCCGCTGGCGGTGTCCACTTCGGGCGGCGTGTCGAGGAGGTCGAAGATGCTCTGGGCGCCGGCCAGACCGCGCTGGATCACCGCGTTGATGTTGGTCAGGCGGCGGATCGGCTCGAAGAGCATCGACATGGCGGTGACGAAGGCGACGAATTCGCCGGGGCTGAGCTTGTCTTCGGCCGACAGCGAACTGGCCGTCCAGATCACCGTGGCCACCGCCGCCGCGGCCAGCACCTGCACCAGGGGCACGTTGATGGCGGAGACGCGCACGGTGCGCATGGTCTGCTGGCGCAGTTGTTCGGAAACGTCGGCAAAGCGCCGGTCTTCGTGGTCGTGGGTGCCGAAGAGCTTGATCTCGCGCACGCCGCTGAGGGTTTCTTCGACCATGCCGGTCATGCGGCCGGTGGTTTCCTGCATTTCGCGGTTGGAGCCGCGCAGTTTGCGGCTGGCCACGCGGATCAGCCAGGCGACGACCGGGGCGATGGCGACGATGACCAGGGTCAGCTCCCAGGCGGTATAGATCAGGTAGCCGGTGAGCCCGATGATGACCAGGGTGTCGCGGATGACGATGATCCAGGCATTGGACAGCGCCGCGCCCACTTGGGGGATGTCGTAGAGGATGCGCGACAGCATGCGCCCGCCGGTTTCGGCCTGATGCACCGGAATCGGCAGATGCATCTGGTGGCGGAACACCTGCTGGCGCAGATCGGTGATGGCCTTGTTGGCGATCCACTGGCTCGACACGCTGGCCACGTATTCGGCGATGCCCTTGCCGAGAAAGGCCAGCATCAGGAACAGCGGCACCTGCCATTGGGCGACGTGGTTTTTCTTGATCAGGCTCTCGTCCACCAGCGGCTTGAGCAGGCTGGGCAGCACCGGTTCGAGAGCGGCCGCGGCAATCATCGCCAGGATCGACACCACCACCACCTTGAGATAGGGGCGCGCCGAGCCGAGCAGGCGGCGGTAGAGCTGGAAGGAGTCGTTCATTCCCGGTGCAGGACCTTGTCCACGATCAGGCTGGCCCAGCCCTCCTCGCGGAAGCGGGAGTGGAGATCGAGCCGGTTGTATTCGGTGTCCACCCATTCCAGGAAGCCGATCGGCGACTGGGCGTTGCGGGCGACGTAGGTGGCGAAGAAGAAGTCCAGCACGCCGGTTTTGGCGCGCTTGAAGTGGCCGTATTTCCAGCCCAGCTCGCTCATGGCGTCCTCGACCCTGTGGCCCAGGTGGAGGATGCGGTAAAGCGCGGCGCCGAGCCCGGCCCGGTCGGCGCCGGATTTGCAGTGGAGCAGCGCCGGATATTCGAGCCGCTTGAACAACTCGTCCATGGCGTGGACTTCCTCGATCTCGGGCGGCGTGCGCGAGTAGAGCTTGATGTCGTGCAGCACCAGACCGAGTTTGTCGCAGGCTTCCTTTTCCAGCGCATACGAGCCGTAGCCGTGGGCGCCGCGCAGGTTGACAACGCTGCGCAGCGCGTACTTTTTTTGGTACTTGGCGAGTTGGGCCGGGCTGGGCTGGCTGGAGCGGTACATGCCGCCGCCGAGATCGTAGAAGTTGTTGTAGATGGCCCGGATCGCGCCGTGGTCCACCAGATGCATGTCGAACCAGGCGCGCACGCGGCCGGTGGTGGTGGAGATGTCCATGGTCATCGGTTCAGTCCGTCAGCAGGGCGGATTTCAACCCGACCGGCAGGCTGGCGGCCGTGGCGGCATCGCACAGCAGCGCGTCGGGGCGGACTTGCAGCAGCAGGGTGGCACAGGTGGCGGGATCGGCCTGCACAACCCAGTCGACCGGGCGCAATGCCGCCAGCACCGCAACGCTGTCGGCGTCGGTGGTGGAGGGTTCGACCACCAGCAGCCGCTCGGCCGCTTGGCCGGCCCGACCCAACTGGGCCAGCAGGGCTGCGTCGGGCTGGCCGAGGGGCCCCAGCAGCACCGCCACCCGTTCGCCGACGGCGCGGGCGCGCTGGCACGCGGCGAGCACCACATCGGGGGACAGCAGGCCGTGGGCGGCGGGCGCATTGGCGTCCATGGCGGCGTAGAGTTCGTCGAGGCTGGCGGTGGCGGTGCCCAGCTTGCCGACCACCACGCCGGCGGCCAGATTGGCCAGGGCGGTGGCGTCGCGCAGGGCCAGACCGGCGGCGATGCCGCAGCCGAGGGCCGCCGAGACGGTGTCGCCGGCGCCGGTCACGTCATAGACTTCCAGGGCGCGGGTGGGTTGATGTTGGGCCGGCTGGCCCTTTTGGAGCAGGGTGACGCCGGCTTCGCCGCGGGTCACAAGCAGCGCTTCGAGCTGAAGTTCGGCGCGCAGGGCTTCGCCCTTGGCGACCAGCGTCGCTTCGTCCGGGCAGGGGCCGACCACCGCCTCGAACTCGGCCAGATTGGGCTTGACGATGGTGGCGCCGCGGTAGCGGGCGAAGTCGGTGCCTTTGGGGTCGACCACCACCGGGATGTTCTTTTTGCGGGCCGCGGCGATCAGTTCCGCCACGCCGGACAAGGTGCCCTTGGCGTAGTCGGACAACACCAGCACATCCACGCCGTCCAGGTGGGCGGCCAGCGCAGCGCCGACACGGGCCGCGTGGCGGGCGTCGAAGCGCTCCTCGAAATCGAGGCGGATCAACTGCTGATGGCGGGAAATCACGCGCAGCTTGGTGATCGTCGGCGCGTCCGGGAGCCGTTCGAAGGCGCACGCAACGCCTTGGGCAACGAGGCTTTCTTCCAGCAGCCGGCCGGCTTCGTCGTCGCCGATCAGCCCGACGACCCGTGCCTTGGCGCCCAGGGAGGCCGCGTTGAGAGCCACGTTGCCGGCTCCGCCGGCCCGCACTTCGTCGTTCTTCACCTGCACCACCGGCACCGGCGCTTCCGGCGAAATGCGCGCCGTCGCGCCGTGCCAGTATCGATCGAGCATCACGTCGCCGCACACGAGCACGCGGCAGGCGGAAAAATCCGGCAGGGAAAAATGCATGGATGCAGACAGGCCGCCGCGAGACGGCACACCGATGGAAGCAAAGGCCGGATTATCGCATCAAGGGGGGAATGGCGGGAGAGGACG
>CALMXT010000239.1 GCA_937871125.1 uncultured Zoogloea sp.
GCCAGGTCCACCGCCACCACCGAACGCACGTAGAGCTCCCGCCCGACCTGGATGGCAAACGAGTAGTCGGCAAGCATGCCCTCCAGCGCCTCCGGTGCGCAGCGAAAGTGGGCGCACAGGGCATCGATGAAGGACACGATGCGGCCGTCGGTGTCGATGACCTGGGTAACGAAACGCTGCTCGGGCGAGGCCCCGATGACCGGAAAGCTCGGACCGTCGGGTTCGAAATTCTGGCTTTTCAACACGCCGAAGCGAGTGCCCCGGGCGATCTTGAGAAAAGCCACCAAGGCGTGGTTCTCGAGCTTGCGGCTGCCGTCGTGGATCCAGGTGTTGCGAAAATCGAACTTGCCGCCAGCCGAACCGCCGACGAACAGACAGGGAAATTTCCCCGATTCGTACAGCGCTTCCATGAAGAAGGACTCGGACGCCGACAAACCGTCGAACAGCACGTAGGCAAAGGTGTCGCGGTGGTCGATGTCGATGTCCACGTGGAGCGACTGGATGCTCCGCACGAGGCCGGCGACGCGATCCTTGGCGCTTTTCTCGACTTTGCCCCGGCGCAGGTCTTCACAGCCGAGGGGCACCGCTACCACCTGGGCGCGGGCCACCAGGGAGGCGTCGAAACACTGCAGGACGACCCGGTCCCAACTCTCCCCGGTGCGGCAATAGAGCGTGCCGTCATCCCCGCCGCACAGCTCGCCGGCGGTTGAGCACACCATCGTCGGGACCCCCGGGAAGCGCGCCGTCACCGCACGGGCAACGGTGTCGATGTCCACGTGGGGGGACACATAACCGCAGACCAGCGTCGGCGCGATGGCGGCGGCCGCCAGTACGGACTCGACCTCCGCCGCGCGGCATTGAAGGGTAATCACGCCCGCGGCGGATTTGCCGCGAAGTTTGTTGAACAGCCTCACTGCATGTCTCCTTGTCGACCTCGAAGCGGGCCGGATAGGCGCATATCGGCGCCGCCTGGACAAGGTTTAACGCAAGCGCTTGGCTCTGCCGCCCGGACCGAACGCCGCCATCATGGTCTTGCCCGATATTCATGGCGACGACGAGCCGGCCAATGCGCCGCGGACATCAAGCGACCTTCACCGGCACGTCGCGGAAACGGCCATAGGTGTAATGGGCGGCGCAGGCGCCTTCGGACGACACCATGCACGAGCCCATCGGCGTTTCGGGCGTGCACACCGTGCCGAAAAGCTTGCAGTCGCGGGGCGTCTTGACGCCACGCAGGATGGCACCGCAGTCGCAGGATTTATGGTCGGGCACCGGCCGATAGCCAAGCCCGAAGCGCGCCTCGGCGTCGAAGGCGGCAAAGCGCGGGCGAATCTTGAGCGCCGAATGGGGCAACACGCCCAGGCCGCGCCATTCGAACTCGCTGCGCAGTTCGAAGACTTCGGCCATCAGCGCCTGCGCCTTGAGGTTGCCTTCCTCGGTGACGGCGCGGGTGAATTCGTTTTCGACTTCGGCGCGGCCTTCGTTCACCTGACGCACCAGCATACGGATGGCCTGCATCACATCGAGCGGCTCGAAGCCGGCGATGACCACCGGCTTACGGTATTCGGCAGCGAAGGCAGCGTAAGGCCGGCTGCCGATCACCGTGCTGACGTGGGCCGGTCCGACGAAACCGTCCAACGGCACACTGCCCGCCCCGCCCGCTTCCGGCGCGGCGAGGATGGCGGCGATCGCCGGCGGGGTGAGCACATGGCAGCACAGCACGCTGAAATTGGCGAGGCCGAGTTTGGCCGCCTGCCGGATCACCAAAGCGGTGGGCGGCGTGGTGGTTTCGAAACCGATGGCGAAGAACACCACCTGTCGATCCGGCTCCTTCTGCGCCAGCGCCAGCGCGTCGGCGGCCGAGTAGATCATGCGGATATCGGCGCCCTGCGCCCGCGCACGCAGCATCGACAAGCCTTCCGAGGCCGGCACACGCAAGGTGTCGCCATAGCTGCAGACCGTGACGCCTTCGTCCAGCGCGAGCCGGATGACCTGATCGATGCGGCCGACGGGCAGCACGCAGACCGGACAACCGGGGCCGTGGATCATGCGCACCTGGGGCGGCAGCAGATCGGCGATGCCGTAGCGGGAGATGGCGTGGGTGTGGCCGCCGCAGAACTCCATGAAGGCATAGCGGCGCTCCGGCTGCACTTCGCGGGCGATGGCCGTGGCAATACCTTGGGCAATCGCCCCATCGCGGAATTCATCCACGTATTTCATGCCGCAGCCCCGTTTACAGCGATGCCGGCCTCGGCCATCAGGGCGAGGGTTTGGGCGGCTTCCTCCGGATCGAGCCGGGTCAGCGCATAGCCGACATGGATGATCACGTAGTCGCCCACGGCAACCTCGTCCAGCAGTTCGATGGAAACCGCTTTTCTCACCCCGCCAAGGTCGACGACGGCCTGGTTGTCGGGGAGGAGTTCGACCACAAGGGTCGGAATGGCGAGACACATGATGGGTTCCTCGTTCCGTTGGCAGTCGGTTTACTTCTGGCCGAGACGGGCCTTGCGCTCTGCAGTGTAGGCCCACCACGGGCGGGCCGCTTCGCCGGCCATGAAACGGGTGGCGGCGATGAAGGTGTCGAGCACGCACGGATCGTGGCACACCCCGGTGGCGGCGTTGAGTCCGGCATACAGCGCGTAGGGATCGCGCCCCCACAGATCCACCGGCGTGGCAACGCCGATGCGGCGCAGGTCGTCGGCGACCGCCTTGCCGATGTTGGGAATGTCTTCCAGGCGACGCACCGTGGCAGGCGTTTGCTGGAATTTGCTCATAGCACGCCCCGACGCAGTTCGGCCCGCGCCACCCAGGCTTGGCCAAGGGCGATGCCGCCGTCGCCGGGCGGCACGTGCTGAGCTTCGAAAACCGTCAAGCCGCGACTGGACAACCGGGCACGCAGGCCGGTGGCGAGCAGGCGGTTGTTGAGACAGCCACCGGCCAGCACCACCCGGCGAATGCCGGTGGCGTAGGCAGCGTCGCCGATCCATTGGACCAGATCGTCGATCAGGGTGGCATGAAAGTGCGCGGCGCCGCAGGCCGCATCCGGCTCATCGATGAGCTGCATCAGCAGCGGATAGAGATTGAGCACCGAGAGACCGTCGGGCGGACGGCTGTCGATGTGGTAGCCGCCGGACAGCGGCAACCCCAGACCGTAGGCGCGAGCGAGGGTTTCGAGGCGGATGGCGGCCTGACCTTCGTAACTCATCGCATTGCACACCCCCAGCAGGCCGGCGGCGGCGTCGAACCAGCGGCCGAGACTGGTGCTGGGCGGGCAGCGGGTGCCGTGCACGAGCATCGCCAGCACCTGTTCGAGATTGGGTTCGGCCGCAAAGCGTCGGGCGGCTTCGTCACTACGACCGAGGGCGTGGAGCGCGCCGCAAGCCATGCGCCAGGGCTCACGGGCGGCACGGTCGCCACCGGGCAGCGGCAGCGGGCTGAGGTGGCCCAGGCGGCGGAATTCGGCGCCATCCACATAGAGCAGTTCGCCTCCCCAGGGCAGCCCGTCGGCACCGAGGCCGACGCCGTCGGCCGCCAGACCGAGCACCGGGCCATCGAGGCGATGCTCGGCACAGACGGCCGCGATATGGGCGTGGTGGTGCAGCACGGCAATGGAGGGCACGTCGAGCGCGTCCGCCATGGCCAGGGCGGCGCGGGTCGAGTAGTAATCGGGATGGGCGTCGTGGGCGACGGCCGCCGGGCGCACCGACAGGATGGTCTGGAGGTGGGCCGCCGCTTCGTCGAGGGCGACACAGGCCGCCGGGTTGTCGAGGCCGCCGATGTGCTGGGACAGGAAGGCTTCGCTCCCTCGCGCGAGGCACAGCGTGGCCTTGAAATGGGGCCCGAAGGCCAGCACCGCCGGTCCGCGCGCGTCGAGCGGCATCGCCAGCGGCGTGAAGCCCCGCGCCCGGCGCAGGAACTGCACCCCCGAGTCGGACCGATCCGGGCCCGGAACGCTGGGCAGATCGGAACGCACACGGAGCACCGAATCGTCGCAGCGCACGACGATGTCGCGGTTGTGCATCAAGAGCACATCGGCGATTTCGGAGAGCCGTTCGAGGGCTTCGTCGTTGCCCTGCACCAGCGGCTCACCGTGGGGATTGGCGCTGGTCATCACCAGGGCCAACGGCTGGGCCTCGTCGAGCCAGTCGGTGCCGGCGGGACGGCCGGCGGCTTCGTGGAACAGCAGGTAATGGATGGGCGCGTATGGCAGGAGGACGCCGACTTCGTCGGTGTCCGGCGCAATGCCGGGGAAAGCCGCGTCGAAACCGGCGCGCTTTTCGAGCAGCACAATTGGCCGCTCGGCACTCTCGAGCACCGCCGTCTCGGCGGCCGAAAGCTTCGCCAGCCCTTTCAGACTGGCGCAGTTGGCGACCATCAGGGCGAGAGGCCGGTGGGGGCGCTGCTTGCGCTCGCGCAGGCGGGCGACGGCCTCCGGGTTGGCAGCGTCGCACGCCAGATGAAAGCCGCCCAGCCCCTTGATTGCGACGATTTCGCCCAGTTGCAGGCGGCGCAGGGTTTCGGCCAAAGGATCGCGAGCCAGCGCCGGCACGCCGTGGGCTTCGATGAGGCTCAGTTGCGGCCCGCATACCGGACAGGCATTGGGCTCGGCGTGAAAGCGGCGGTCGCAGGGATCGCGGTATTCGGCGGCACAGCCGGGGCACAGTTCGAAGCCAGCCATGCTGGTGCGCGCCCGGTCGTAGGGCAGACTGCGGGTGATGGTGTAACGCGGTCCGCAGTGGGTGCAATTGATGAAGGGGTAACGCCAACGCCGGTCATGGGGGTCGAACAACTCGGCGAGGCAGGCAGGACACACCCCCACGTCGGGACCGATGGCGGTGGCGATGGCGCCTTCGGCGCTCGGCAGGATCGCAAAACCCTTGCGCGAATGGTCGGGCGGAATGACCTCGGGCTCGATGACATCGACCCGCGCCAGGGGCGGCGCCTCGGTGGCGAGACATTGGGTAAAGGCCTGGACCAGCGGCTCGCTGCCCTCGACCTCGATTTCCACGCCACCGCCATCGTTACGCACCCAGCCGACCAGACCGAGTTTGTTGGCAAAACGGTAAACAAAGGGCCGGAAGCCCACCCCCTGCACCACACCTCGCACATACAGCCGGCGGGCGACACGGGTCGGATCAACAACGATCAGCATGAACTCAGACTTTCGCAGAACGTTCGGCGTCGAGCGCGGCTTCGAGGGCCGCGATCCGGGCGCGCAGTTGCGCGACCGTTTCGTCGCGGACGACGCGGGCTTCGGCGAGGCGGGCGTCGATCCAGCCCAGCCAGGCATCGAAGCCGGCGCCGGTGGTGGCAGAAACCTGGATCACCTGCAGTTGCGGATTGACCCGCAGCGCATAGGCAATGGCTTGTTCCATGTCGAAGCTGACATAGGGCAGCAGATCGATCTTGTTCACCAGCATCAGACTGGCAGCAGCGAACATGTCGGGATATTTGAGGGGCTTGTCCTCACCCTCGGTGACCGACAACACCACCACCTTGGCGGCTTCGCCGAGATCGAATGCCGCCGGGCAGACCAGGTTGCCGACGTTTTCGATGAGCAACAGGCCGTTGTCGGGAGGCGCCAGTTTCTCGAGCGCCTGACCGACCATCCGAGCGTCGAGGTGACAGCCCTTGCCGGTATTGATCTGCAGGGCCGGCGCGCCGGTGGCCCGGATGCGCTCGGCATCGAAGCTGGTCTGCTGGTCGCCCTCGACCACCGCAACCGGCACGCGGACCATGAGCGCCTCGATGGTGCGCACCAGCAGGCTCGTCTTGCCCGAGCCCGGGCTGGAGACGAGGTTCAGCGCCAGAATGCCCCGATCGGCCAGCCAGCCGCGGTTGTGCATGGCGTAGCTGTCGTTTTTGGACAGGATGTCTTGCTCGATCTTCACCATCCGGGCCTGGCTCATCCCCGGCACTTCGGCACCAGCCGGGCCGTGGCCATAATGGATGCTGCCATCGGCAGGCGCTTCGTCGTGGGCATGACTGTGCCAGGAGCCGTCGGCGTGGCGATGGAAGTGAGGGTCAGGCGCACCGGCCCGCACCCACTTCCGGGCGGGCATCTGTTCGTCGTCGGCAGGCTGACCTTCGATGCGGGTTTCTCCGGCCCCGCAACCGCACACATTGCACATATCACACCACCTTCACTCGATTTCCAGTTCCTTTACGCGCATTTCGGTGCCGCCGGTGGCCTGCACCTGAAAACCGCCGCAACGCGGGCAAGGATCATACAAGGTGTCGATCGGCACGCTGGCTTCACATTGGCGGCACCAGCCGCTGCCGGGCAGCGCATCGATCTGCAGCCGGGCGCCTTCGGCAATCCCGCCCTGCATCACCAGATCGAAGCAGAAAGCCAGAGCCTCGGGCTCGACGGACGACAAACGGCCGATCTCGAGGACTACGGTTCTGACCTTGCTAAACCCTTGGACACGGCCCGCATCCTCAACGATCTGGCGAATTCCTTCCGCCAGCGACATTTCATGCATTCACGCTCTCCACCCGGCGCCGCCGTTCCGCGGCAAAACGTCACGGCAAGTCTTCCACGATACCCTTTTCAATGAGGCAATTGCTAACCGTGGCCGCCACGGGCGCCCCGCCTTT
>CALMXT010000240.1 GCA_937871125.1 uncultured Zoogloea sp.
TTGAAAGTGCAATTTTTTGATGAGTAACCGAGATTTCCGGCGTCAGATCGGAAGCGAAACCCCCAGCGCTCGGCTACCGGGTGACGGAAACAACGTCTTGACTCTTCACAACTAGGCGACGTACAAGTACTTCAAGGTCAGACATCCACGCTTCCACATTCAATTCACTCCCATCTCCGCTTCCTGGCTCAACCAAGTCAAGCGATTCTTCCGCTGTCTCTCGACGCCAACCGACACCTCGGTTCTGCGAAAAATGAAGCACTATCATCGCGGCAGCAACGGATGCTCGACGATGTATCGGGAGCTGGCGAAGATGAGCGTTACGAATTCATGATCGAACGTAGTGCGTCGGTAGCGGGATTGGCCAGAATCGATTTTCAGCGGAGCGCTTCAAGCTTGCGCAGGCGCTTGTCGAGGCGGGCGAGGTCATCGCGAAGTGTGGCGGTCGAGCCAGCCAGTTCTTCCAGCGCAGGGCGTTTGACCAGCAGAGGCTGTTCGTCGGCAAAATATTCGGCAATATTTTCAACGACGTTCTGCGCCGTCTGGCGATGCCAGGAGACGACGTCGCGAGCGACAGTCGATGCTCGGTGGGCTGCAATATCGCCAATCAGCCGGGAAAGCGCTTCTTCGCCATCCCAGCGCAGTTTGCGCAAGACGAAGCCGAGGGCGTCAGCGAGGTCGGCATTGCCGCTGATGTGGATGTCGGCCATCAAAGCGTCTGTGCCGCCGATTGCTTTTGGCAGCGATGCGAGAGGGAGTTCGAGAGAAACGTCGGGCTCGGCAGCGACGGCCTGGGTGAAATAACCGTCATTGTCGATGCCAAGGCCGATTTCGAGTGGGCTCACGAGGAAAACAGCGGTCCGACCCGCGAATGGCGCCAAGCGTTCGCGACCCCAAGGCGCGTCAGCGAGAAGATGGTTGAGGCCGGCGATAACGGACGAGGCGAGCATCTCGACTCCAAAATTGAACACGGGGACCGTAGCCCCCGTATTGTAAATCGAGCGGTTGTCTTGTCGAACGTGTCCGCCTGATTCCGAAGCGCGATGAAACACCCGATACTGCGAATGAAACCAAGGTTCCATTCGCTTTAAACGAGACGTTCGACAACAGTTTCGGTGGAACTAACGGCTCTGTTTCGTGCTGATTTCGACACGCCGGTTAACCGCGCTCGCCGGGTTGCTGCTGTCTTTGAGTTGCTCCGATCCGATGCCGACAGCGCCCATGAAGGCCGGGGAAATGTCGAAATTGTGGATGAAGTATTGACGGACGGATTCAGCCCTTTGTTGGGACAGGCGCCGGTTCAAGGGCTTCGAACCCGTGATGTCGGTATGTCCAACGAATACTACGGTATTGCCCGAGGCCTCGTTGCGTTTGAGGATCGGACCGAAACTTGCAAGCAACTTCTTGGCCGGTTCGCTGAGTCGGGCGGAGCCGGACGCAAAGGATATGCCCGCCGGCAGCGAGAAAACCTTGCGGGGAACGATCTGGCCACAGGTAAAGCCGGCTTTTGCCGCTTCTGCGCAATCCGAGGCGGACGACGACTTGGGAAACAGTCCGTTTTCGATCACCTCGGGAGCAACATTTTCGTTGATTTCGATGACATTGCCAGCTGTTTCGGCAGCGAAGGCCGTCCCAAAGGTTAGGCAGACGGACGAAATCATGAGTGATTTAAGCATCTTGGTACGCCTTTCAGCCATTAAAATGAGGACGCGAAATGCATATAGAGGACACATCCTCTCACATAAGTATAAACGCGCAGCCGATTTTGACCACATCCTGACGCTGGTTTCTACGGTTGGTCGAGCAGGGGGCCGGTTCGGTGATGCAGCGGACGCGGACGTTTATTGCCGGCTTACTTTCAGCACTTTTCCGATTTCCGCGAACCGCACAGACCCTTCGGTGGGTTGTAGCCGAGCCGGATGGCTTCCGGACCAAAGAATTCCGCGTCCGGATCGCCCTTTTCGGCGAGGCTCCAGTAGAGCTCGTAGCAGGCGATGGCGTTGCCGAGCAGCGCCGAATAGCGCTGCCACTGTTCGCCTCGCTGGGGGTTGATGTTCACGCCGTTGCGGCCCCGGGCGTACATCTCGGCAATACGGGCGGCCGCATCCTTGTCGCCGCGAAGCGCTTTGCGCATGTCTTCCTTGAAAAGCTCGTCGCCGCCGGCCGGCTGGTAGGCGCTGGCCGAGAGCCGTACAAAGCGGCTGGACAGGGCACGCAGGGCGTCTTCTGCGCCGGAAAGGGCGACGCGGACCTGGGCGTCGTAGCGGCTGTTCGGATAGTTTTGCAGAAATTCCTCGGCCAGCTTCTTCACTTCGCCGGGACCAAGCGCTGCGGTCTGTTTGGCGTAGGCTTCGTCCTCGGCAGTGCGGGTTGCGGTTGCAGAGCGGGTTTTGCCGAGCCGGAATATGCCGGTCTGCCCAGCGGTCATGTGTGGACGTTGGGCGAGCTTGCGGACGATGGCAGCGGGGTGAGTGGTCATCGTCTTTTCGACGCGCAGACGGGTCAGTTCAAAGAGGTCGGCGATAGGCACTTCGTTGTCGACTTCGTTCAGAACCTTCACGAGTTCGCCGGTGTAGAAGCTGTTTTTGGTGGGATCGCTGGGTGAAAGCGAGACTTGTCCGGCGCTGGCCGAAAAAGCCACGATACAACCGGGCGGGGCGGTCGAATAGTTGAACGATCCGGCCTTGTTGTCGGGTTCGGCGTTGTCCCGGCAGGCATCGATCACTGCCACCCCGAGGCCGGGATAGCGCTGGGGAAAGGCGGCGAGAACCTGGTCCTGCAGGTTGACCGAAAGTTCCTTGGCCTTTGGGTCTTCGGTCGAAACGCCGGAGGGCAGCAGATAGTTATGCCCTTCGACCTGCATTCCGTGACCGCAGAAATAGATCAGGCCGATGCTTCGGCCGTCGCTCGGCAGTGCGGCCATTCGTTGCCGGAACCGGTTGATGGCGATGGTGAAGCGCGGCAGGTCGAGATCGTTTTCCACTTCCACTTCGAAGCCTTGGCGTCGCAACGCCGTTTCAAGATCCCTGCCGTTCTTGCGCGCGGGCTGGATGTTCCTTCCGTCGGGATAGCTTCCACAGCACACCAGCAGGGCGATTCTGAGGCTGCCGGGCTCGGCGGTCGATGCCGTTGCGTAGTCGGCGCGGGCACTTCGGATGTCTGCGCAGACCAGCGGGAGCGCCGCGCAGGCGCGGGAGAGGCGAAGCAGAAATTGCCGACGCCCCGATAGCGACGGGTGCAGGCTATATTTATTTGAGCGATGACCGGACATGGTGAGTTCAGAGCCGACGCAAATCAGAGTGCGGACAGTGGCTTGAGAAATGACAGGTGCTAGTTATACTTCATCGTGGGTTCGAATTGGACTGCTTGGCAGAGAGTCGTTCCCGTTACACGCATAAAGTGTCGAGACTGGGTCTCTACTAGCATAAAGGTATCAGGATGCTTGCTCCAATTCCGCTCCGGGCTCCGGTTGTTGCGTTGTCGATGGCTTTTCCACTTCTTCTTGCGGCGACGGATTCGGCGTTGGGGCAACAAGATGCCGGGCAGATCCTGCGCCAGATCGAGGGTACGCCGTCGGCACCGCGCCTTCCGGAGGCTCAGGTGATCGATCAGCGGCCAGCATTGCGCAAGGAGATCTCCGACGTTCCGGATTTGAAGATCGAGATTACCGATTTTGCCGTCAGCGGTGTGCCCGATGAAGAACGGGCCGCAATTCAGGCCAAACTGACGCCGATGAGGGGGCCGGACAGAAGCTTCCAGGACATCCTCGACGCAGCCGGCGTGGTCCGGAGCCATCTGAACGGACGTGGCTATTTCCTCGCCCAAGCCTATATTCCGGAACAGAAACTGCAAGGCGGCGTCGTGGAGATCGCCGTTCTACTGGGGCGTTTGGGCAAGGTCGAACTCAACTACGACGCGGCGACGCCGGTTCCACGGAGCTTGGTTCAAGCCCACCTCGACCGCCTGCGCACCGGCGAAGTGTTGCGCACCGCCGATCTCGAACGGGTGCTGTTCTTGCTCAACGACATGCACGGCGTGCATGCCACGTCCACCATCCGTCCGGGCGCGGAGCCCGGAACGGCCGATCTGATCGTCGATGTGAAGCCCGATCCCACGGTCGGCGGGCAGCTCCAGCTGGACAACATGGGGTCGCGCTTCACCGGGGTGGGTCGGGTGAATGGGGGCTTGGTTTTCGGTTCGCCCTTCGGAGTGGGCGATTCCCTGTCGCTGCGGGGCATTTTCGGTCAGGACAGCGGAATCAACTTCGGCTCGCTGAGTTATGTGCGTCCCCTGGGCAGCGACGGTTGGCGGGTGGGTGCCTCGTATTCCAATCTCAACTACAAACTGTTGACCCGGACCGGCATTCCGCCCGGCACCGGCGAGGCTTCCGACGGACTGGTTTTTGCACTCTATCCGCTTGTCCGGTCACGCAATTTCAACGTATTTGTCCAGGCTGGCTACGATCACAAGGAGTTCATCGACAACCCGGACGCCGGAGCCGCCGTGCATCGCCGTTCCGACTCGGGCATGTTTACGTTGAGCGGCGACTTGCGCGACCAGCTTCTCGGCGGCGGAATCAACAGTTTTTCGCTGGGCTACACCTACGGTTCGCTGGACAACCCGACCGCCCAGGTCGGTACGCCAAAGGGCCAGTTCCGCCGGATCAATCCTTACTATTCCCGTCTGCAGAGCCTCGGTCAGAGCGGTTTTCTGGCTTTCCTGCGCTACTCGGCGCAACTGACACCGGATCGCCTGGATAGCAGCGAAAAGTTCAGCCTTGGCGGCCCCACCGGCGTGCGGGCGTATCCGGTGGGTGAAGCGCCGTCCGACCAGGCACATCTGGTGAGTGCCGAGCTGCGTTACGCGATCCCCAACCGGGAAGGCCGGATTCCCGGCTCGCTGGTTGGCGCCGCCTTCTGGGATTGGGGACGGGCGAAGCTCGACAAGGATCCGTCGGCGGGCAACTCGACGGTTGAGCGTAACACCCGCATCCTCTCCGCGATCGGTCTCGGCCTTAACTGGGCCACGGCGCAGTCCTGGTCTGCGCAGGCCAGCGTCGCCTGGCGGGTGCAGGGCGACCTGGTCAATGACACCGTGGATCGCCGCCCCCGCATTTTTGCCCAGATCACCCGCTATTTCTGAAGCCTTGTCGCTGCCCTCGCCGGGTGGCGTCATGACAGACAAAGGAAGCACCATGGTTACCAAGCCCCGTCAAGCGTCTATGTCGTGCGGGCTCCGCGAGCCCAGTTTCAAGACGACCCTGCGACCGCTGGTGGCCGCATTGATGCTGGCGTTGTGGCGCAGTGCCTTTGCTTTGCCGACCGACCCATCCGTGGTGGCCGGACAGGCGGTGGTCAAGGCGGCGGGGACAACCGGTCTGGTCATCAATCAGAGTAGCGGCAAGGCGGCCATCGACTGGCGGACCTTCAATGTCGGGGCGAACGAGTCGGTGCGCTTCAACCAGCCGTCGGCCGCGGCGATGACGGTCAACCGCGTGACCTCCAACGATCCGTCGCAGATTCTCGGGCAGATCAGCGCGCCGGGTTCGGTCTTCCTCATCAATCCGTCCGGAATCATCTTCGGTCGTAGCGCTGTCGTGGATGTGGGCAATCTGGTGGCCACCACGCTGACCGCCAGCACGGCCGATCTGCTGAACGGGCGCAATGTCTTCAGCCTCGCGCCGGGCGGTTCCGGCAGCGTGCGCAACGAAGGCCTGATCTCCGCTTCGCCGGGTGGCAGCGTGTCGCTGATCGGTCCGCGGGTGGTCAATACCGGCACCATCGCCACGCCCGGCGGAACAACCGGTCTCGTCGCCGGCGAGCGGATCAGCGTGGATTTCGAAGGCGATGGGCTGGTCCGCTATCAGGTGGACGCCGGCGCGGCTCAGGCGCTGGTCGAACATAGCGGGCAGATCGTTGCCGACGGCGGACGCGTGGCGATCCAGGCCAGCGCCCGGGATGCCCTGCTCGATACCGTGCTGAACGTCGACGGCGTGGTGCGCGCCCGCGGTGTGAGCGTGCGCAACGGCGAGATTTACCTCGATGGCGGCAGCCGCGGCACGGTGCAGGTCAGCGGTACGCTCGACGCCTCGGGTGGTGCTGCGCAGGCAGCCGGCGGCCAGATCCGCGTGTTGGGCGAAAACGTCGGTCTGTTCGGCGCTGCCCGCCTGGATGCGTCCGGCGCAAGCGGTGGCGGCAGCGTGCTGATCGGCGGCAATTACCAGGGTCAGGGCCCCGAGCACAACGCCACCCGCACTTTCGTCGGTCGCGACGTAAGCATTTCCGCCGACGCCGTCACTGGCGGAAACGGTGGCAAGGTCATCGTCTGGGCCGACGACTGGACGCGTTTCTACGGTGCCATCAGCGCTCGCGGTGGCGTGCGGGCCGGCGACGGCGGCTTCGTCGAAGTATCCGGCAAGCACAACCTCACTTTCGACGGCAACGTGGAGACTAGCGCGCCGGCTGGGAAGATGGGCATGCTGTTTCTGGACCCGGCCGATCTGCATATCGTGGCCAGCCCTCCGCCCAGCGATCCGAACGATCTCAGCAGTACCACGGCGACGGCTTTCAGCACACCTTTGGTGGATCCAGCCCCGCTTGGCACCGTTAATTATTACGTGTCGGCAAACAGTCTCTCCCGCGCGACGAGTTACACGCTGACGGCCTTGAACGAAGTGAAGTTCGAGACGACCGTCAATTTCGGGAGCACGGGCGCCAATACGGTTTCGGTGACGGGCGGTACGGCCATTCGTTCTGCGGGACAAATCATCACGACCGCGGGTGCTCCGCTCACCCTCACGGCACCCACCGTGGAACTCGGTTCGATCAATACGAACGGCGGGGCGCTGACAATCGACAATTCCATTGCGGGCACCCAAGGGGCCGGGGCGGTGATCGCCGGCGGCGGCGCGCTCATCAAACAAGGCGCGGGCTCGCTGGCATTGTCCAACGCCAACGATTACACCGGCGGCACGTTCGTCAACGCCGGGACTGTCGCCGCCAGTCAGTCTTTGGGCCTCGGACGCAGCAACGGCGCAGTGACGGTCAATGGTGGCGAGCTGCGTTTCGATAGCGCGATCTCGCGAAGCGGCGACGTGACGCTCACGGGCGGCAAGCTGAACATCAATGGCAAAGCGGTGTCGTTGGGAACGCTTTCCGGATCGGCCGGCGAGGTGGCGCTGGGAGCGGGCACCCTGACCGTGGTTCAGGGTGCAACTGGCGAGTTCGCCGGCCTGATCAGCGGAGCGGGCGGAAACCTTGTCAAGAACGGTACGGCGACATTGACCTTGTCCAACGCCAACACCTATACCGGCACCACTACCATCAACGACGGCACGCTCTCGATAACGAACAACGCGGGGCTCCGCGCCGGCACCGATGTCAATGTGAATAGCGGCGGAACGCTGGACATCAAGGATGCCAACTTGAACGCGTTGAACTTGGGGCTTTCCGGTCAAGGCAATGCCAGTGCCGGTGCGCTGACCGGATCGGGTGTGGCCGGCTATGCCGGCGATTTGACGCTGGACGCCGATGCCTACATCGGTGGAACAGGCATCCTGAGCCTGGGTGGCGCGCTGCAGGGCGTGCCGCCTCGGCAACTGACCAAGGTCGGGACCGGAACGCTGGTGCTCGAAAGCGGCGGATCTTTTCGCGGCGACACCACGATTGCAAGCGGCACCGTGTCGGTGCGTAACGGCGCCGCCCTCGGTACCGGAGCGGTGACGGTTTCTTCTGGCGGGACGCTTAACATCGACGGGGCGATCCTGTCGGCGGCGTCCTTGACCCTTAACGGCAGCGGCACGCCCGC
>CALMXT010000241.1 GCA_937871125.1 uncultured Zoogloea sp.
TGAATCGATAAAAATCAAAGTGATATACGACTATTCTAGAATCTTTATACGGTTCAACCAAGGTATAAGTTGGGCTCTTGACCCGGCCGCCGAATCCCAGGCCCCGCAGGACACCTCGGGTCAGAGTGGTTTTGCCGGCGCCGAGATCGCCCCGCAAAAATATCGTCATGCGTGGGCGGAGCGCGTGGGCCAGCTGTTCGCCGGCGGTCAGCGTTGCCTTTTCATCGATCAGGTGCAGGCAAGCCGGCGGCTCGCTATCATGTTCAGAATGAGCGTGGAGCACGATAATCCTTCTGGCGGTCAGGGAAACCTGGAGCTTCTGGCCGCACGTATCAAGGTGTGGGGTCGGGAGCTCGGTTTCGACGAGGTGGGTATTTCCGACACCGCGCTCGCCGATGCTGAGACGGGGCTGTTGGCATGGCTCGCGGATGGCTGCCACGGGCAGATGGATTATATGTACAAACATGGCGTCAAACGTTCCCGGCCGGAAGCGTTGCTGCCGGGAACGCGCCGGGTCATTTCGGCGCGCATGTCTTACTTGCCCGATGCCGGGCGTGCCCTTGAGGTACTTGGCGATCCGGACAAAGCCTACATCTCCCGTTATGCCCTCGGCCGTGATTACCATAAGGTGTTGCGCGCCCGGCTGCAGAAGCTGGCGGACCGGATTTCCGTGGCGGCGCCCCATGCTCACCGGGTTTTCGTCGATTCGGCGCCGGTGATGGAGGTGGCGCTTGCGGAGAAAGCCGGGCTGGGTTGGCGCGGCAAGCATAGTCTGTTGCTGTCGCGCCAGGCCGGCTCTTTTTTCTTTCTCGGCGAGATCTACACCGATCTGCTCCTGCCGGTCGATGAGCCCGTCGGCGAACATTGCGGGAAGTGCTCCGCGTGTATTTCCGCGTGTCCGACGGGGGCGATTGTCGGCCCCTACCGCGTGGATGCGCGTCGATGCATTTCATATCTGACAATCGAATTAAAGGGCGCTATTCCGGAAGAGTTCCGATCCCTCATGGGCAACCGCATTTACGGTTGCGACGACTGCCAGTTGGTGTGCCCGTGGAACCGTTTTGCACAATGCAGTGACAAGCCGGACTTCCAGGTTCGTCATGGTCTCGACAGTGCAGGCTTGGCGGAGTTGTTCGGATGGCCGGAAACAAAGTTCGTTGAACTCATGGCTGGAAGTCCCATCTACCGCATCGGTTACGAACGCTGGCTGCGGAATATCGCGGTGGCGCTAGGCAACGCCCCCGGCTCGCCGGAAGTGATCGAAGCCTTGAATTCCCGCCAGGACGATTCTTCGTCGTTAGTCAGGGAACATGTCACGTGGGCTCTGAGACAACACCATGTTCTGCCAGCTGAAGGCACGGTATAGTACTAAGCGATGTTCCGAAAAACGCCCAAAATCGACGCTGAAGAAGCACGTCCGCCGCAAACGCTGGCGGAAGTGACGGCCATGGAGGCATGGCGTTTCGATCCCCTGTGCATCGCAGAGGACGATCCCGCCGTAAATGTCCCGAGTCAGCGTCACGACAAGTTCCGTATCAAGATGCTGATGCGTGACGGCGAGCGTCGTCGTGAAACGGATCTGTTGATCCAGAAACGCTATGCATGGCGGGGTTATGGGCAGATCGGAACCGAGGACGAGCCCAACCAGCTGACCATGAATGCCGAGCTGTTCGGGCGGGTTTATGCCACCCTTACAGTCAATATCGATTCGCCGGCCGGCCTTGCATTGGACAGCACTTACGGCGCCGAGGCGGCCCGCCTGCGCGCCGCTGGCTGCAAGCTGTGCGAGTTCGGGCGCTTTGCGATCGATCCGACGGCGCGCTCGAAACGGCTGATCATCTCACTGGTGCACCTGCTTTACATCTACGCGCATCGCGTCAAGGGTTGTACCGACATTCTCATCGAGATCAATCCGCGGCATCGGGCGTTCTACGAAAAACTGCTTGAATTCGAGCAGCTTGGCGCCGAGCGCACGTGCGAGCGCGTCAATGCACCGGCGATTCTCATGCACCTCTCCTGCGCCAAGATCGAACGGCGACTGCGGGAGATCGGTGGCAAGTGGCGTGAATTGCCCGACGAAAAGTCCGCTTACAAATTCGCGTTGAGCGCCGAAGAGGAAGAGGAACTGGTTTCCCGCCTCGGTTATTAGGGCGCACTCCCGCCTGCAGGGGCGCATCGTCCGGTGGCTTGGACGCAAACCCCGCCTTCCTGAAGCCTGCCTTCGGCTTGTCTGGCGTAGAATCCGGCTTCCCCGTTATTCCTCCCTATCATGTCTGATATTGGCAAGCTGCCGATCGGGGTCTTTGACTCCGGCGTGGGCGGTCTCACCGTTGTACGTGCTCTGATGGAGCGTCTGCCGCTCGAGAACATCATCTATTTCGGCGACACCGCTCGGGTGCCCTACGGCGTCAAGTCGGTGGCCACCATCGAGCACTTCACCGGGCAAATCACCGATTACCTGCTCGATCAGGGCGTCAAGATGCTCATCATCGCCTGCAACACGATGGCGGCGGTGGCTGAACAGCAGGTCAAGCAAAAGGCCGGCAGCATTCCGGTGCTCGATGTGATCGATGCCGGCGCCCGGGCCGCGGTGGCGGAATCCACGTCGCGGGCGATCGGCGTGATCGGCACGCCGACGACCATCAACAGCAATGCCTACGCCCGCCGCATGCATGCCCTCGATCCCGGTGTGCGGGTCTACTCGCAGGCCTGCCCCTTGTTCGTACCGCTGGTCGAGGAGGGGTGGCTGGATCATCAGGTGACGCGCCTGACGGCCCAGGAATACCTCAAACCGGTGCTCGCCGAGAACGTCGACACCCTGGTGCTGGGCTGTACCCACTATCCGCTGATCAAGCATCTGTTGCAGGACGTGGTAGGGCCGAACGTGAGTTTGGTGGATTCCGCGATCACCGTTGCGGAGCAGGCGGCCCGCAAGTTGGCCGAACTCGGCATCGCCAACCCGGGCGACAGCCTGTCCACCTACAACTACACCGTCACCGACATTCCGTTGCGCTTCCAGACCATCGGCGAGCGCTTTCTGGGCCGGTCCCTCGGGAAGGTCGAGAAGGTGGATTGGTAAGGGCGGTTTTCGCCAATTCGGATTTGCCGGCGGCGCGTCGGATTTGCGGGCGGCGCGTGCTGCGCTTGCCCGAAATACGCCGCCGCTTTTGGGTGCGCTCAGGCGTTCTTGCGTTTCTGCCACAGCACGTCGCCGCGACCGCCAGCCCGGTTGAGCACCCGTCCCAGCACGAAGAGCAGATCGGACAGGCGGTTCAGGTACTGGCGCGGCGCGTCATTTACCGACTCTTCCTGGGCCAGAGCAACGATCATCCGTTCGGCTCGCCGGCAGATCGTGCGCGCCTGGTGGGCGAGGGCCGCGGCGCGGGTGCCGCCGGGCAGGATGAAATCCTTGAGCGGCTCCAGGTCGTCGTTGAAACGGTCCAGTTCGTCTTCAAGATATTGCACCTGCTTGGCCGTGATCATTTCCATGCCGGGAATGCACACCTCGCCGCCCAGGTCGAACAGATCGTGCTGCACGTTGGTCAGCAGCGCGCGCACGTCTTCCGGCAGTTCTTCGCACAGCAGGACGCCAACGGAGGCATTCACCTCGTCCACTTCGCCCAGGGTATGGATGCGCAGGCTGTTCTTGGAAACCCGGTTGCCGTTGCCGAGGCCGGTCGTGCCGGCGTCGCCGGTGCGTGTGTAGATTTTGGAAAGGCGATGGCCCATTGTCGTGTCCCTCTTCGTTGGTGTGTTCTTGGTCGGCGGATTATAGCCAGCCGGGGCGGGCGGGGTTGGATGCTACAATTTCCGGCTCTGAAACCTGCATTCCCCCGACCGTCGCCTGCCGACGTATCCCGGAGACCCCACGCCGATGAAAAGCGCCGAAATCCGCCAGAAGTTCCTTGAATTCTTCGCCTCCAAGGGCCACCAGATTGTGGCCTCCAGCTCGCTGGTGCCCCATGAAGACCCGACCTTGCTGTTCACCAATGCGGGCATGAACCAGTTCAAGGACGTCTTCCTCGGCTTCGACAAGCGCCCCTACACCCGCGCCACCACCTCGCAAAAGTGTGTGCGGGCCGGCGGCAAGCACAACGACCTCGAAAACGTCGGCTACACCGCCCGCCACCACACCTTCTTCGAAATGCTGGGCAACTTCAGCTTCGGCGACTACTTCAAGCGCGATGCGATCCATTACGCCTGGGAGCTGCTCACCGGCGTTTTCAAGCTGCCCAAGGACAAGCTCACCGTCACCGTGTATGCCGAGGACGACGAAGCCTACGACATCTGGACCAAGGAAATCGGCGTGCCGTCTGAGCGCGTGATCCGCATCGGCGACAACAAGGGCGCCCGCTACGCCTCCGACAACTTCTGGATGATGGGCGACACCGGCCCCTGCGGCCCGTGCACCGAAATCTTCTACGACCACGGCGAGCACATCTGGGGCGGCCCCCCGGGATCGCCCGAAGAAGACGGCGACCGCTTCATCGAGATCTGGAACAACGTGTTCATGCAGTTCAACCGTGATGAAGCCGGCGTGATGCATCCCCTGCCCAAGCCGTCGGTCGATACCGGCATGGGCCTCGAACGCATCTCCGCGGTGCTCCAGCACGTGCACGCCAATTACGAGATCGATCTGTTCCAGGCCCTGATTGCTGCCGCCGCCCGGGAAACCAGCGACGCCGACATGGACAGCCCGTCCCTCAAGGTGCTGGCCGACCACATCCGCGCCTGCTCCTTCCTGATCGCCGACGGCGTGATCCCCGGCAACGAAGGCCGCGGCTACGTGCTGCGCCGGATCATCCGCCGCGCCATCCGCCACGGCTACAAGCTGGGCGCCCGCG
>CALMXT010000242.1 GCA_937871125.1 uncultured Zoogloea sp.
CCGGCCGACTGGGCGGCCTGGAAGAAGATGATCAGCGGCCCGGAATAGGAGATGAGCACGGCGAGAAAACCTGCCGTGATCGACGAGACCGACCAGTCTTTGGAAATCATGATGTCTGCTCTGCGAAGGGGTTGTGGCGACGCTCAGTCGTGGCCGGCAACGGGGCGCGGGCGATAGGGCGCTTCGAGCAGGCTCACTTCTTCGGCGCTCAGCGCAAGGCCGATGCCGGCCACCGCGTCGGCGAGGTGATGGGGTTTGGAGGCGCCGATCAGCGGCAGGGTGATGCCCGGCCGGCTGGCCGCCCAGGCAATCGCCACCTGGGCCGGCGGCACGCCGCGGGCCTGGGCCACTTGCTGCACCGCGGCGACGATGGCGTCTTCCATCGCCTGCTGGTTGTACCAGCCCTGGGCCAGGGTGTCGGTTTCGTCGCGCTTGGTGCCGCTGCCGCGGGTGCCCGCAAGCAGGCCGCGGGCCAGCGGCGACCACGGTGTGACGGCAATGCCCTGGTCGCGGCACAAGGGCAGCATTTCGCGCTCTTCCTCGCGATAGACGAGGTTGTAGTGGTTCTGCATCGAGACGAAGCGGGCCAGCCCGTTGGCCTCCTGGAAGGCCAGCATCTTCATGAACTGCCACGCATACATCGACGAAGCGCCGATGTAGCGCGCCTTGCCCGAGCGCACCACGCTGTCGAGGGCGTCCAGGGTTTCCTCGATGGGCGTCTGCGGATCGAAGCGGTGGATGATGTAGAGATCCACATAATCGGTGCCGAGCCGCGCCAGCGAGGCGTCGATGCTGGCCAGAATGTGCTTGCGCGACAGGCCGCGGTCGTTCGGCCTGGCGCTCATCGGATAGAACACCTTGGTCGCCAGCACCACGTCGTCGCGGGGCACGAAGTCGCGGATGGCGCGGCCGAGGATTTCCTCGCTGCCACCCAGGGAATACATGTCGGCGGTGTCGAAGAAGTTGATCCCCAGGTCCAGCGCCTGGCGGATGAAGGGGCGGCTGGCGTCCTCGGGCAGCACCCACGGGCGCCAGCTCGGCGAGCCGTAGGTCATGCAGCCCAGGCACAAAGGGGAAACCTTGAGGCCGGTGGAGCCGAAGCGGACATATTCCATGATGGGTTTTCCTCGTGATCCGGGACGATGGCGCCGATTATGGGTGTCACCGTGGCATTGATAAATGGGCTAAAAACAGCAACACTGTTTCGCTCACAAGAACAATTCGGAGGCACGGTGGATCGTTTCCAGGCCATGCGGCTGTTCACCCGCATCGTCGAATTCGGCAGCTTCAGCCGCGCCGCCGAGAACCTCGACCTGCCCCGCGCCTCGGCGACCCAGATCATCAAGCAGCTCGAAGCCCATCTGGGCGTGCGCCTCCTGCAGCGCACCACGCGGCAGGTGCGCCCCACCCTCGACGGCGACGCCTACTATCAGCGCTGCCTTTCCATTCTGGCCGACGTGGACGATGTGGAAGCCTCCTTCTCCCAGGCCGCCAGCCATCCGCAGGGGCGCATCAAGGTGGATCTGTCGGTGTCCTTCGGGCGGCTGGTGATGATTCCGGCGCTGCCGGCGTTTTGCGAGCGCTACCCGCAAATCAAGCTGGACGTCAGCGTCACCGACCGCCAGATCGACCTGATCCGCGAAGGCGTCGACTGCGTGCTGCGCATCGGCGAGCTGCGCGATTCCTCCCTCGTCGCGCGCCGCCTGACCCTGCTGGATCAGGTCTGCTGCGCCAGTGCCGACTACATCGCCGCCCACGGCACGCCGGCCAGCCTGGCCGAGCTGGAACACCATCGGGCGGTGGATTACCTGTCGGCCTCCACCGGCAAGTCGGTGCCCTTCGAATTCACCCTGGGCAGCCGGATCGAGACGCGCAGCCTGGCGTCCACGGTGGCCGTCAATAACGGCGACGCCTATGTGGCGGCCTGCGAGGCCGGCTTCGGGCTGATCCAGGTGCCGGTCTACCACGTCACCCGCCAGCTCGAAGCCGGCACGCTGGTCGAAGTGCTGCCGGATTTCCGCCCGCCGCCGCTGCCGCTCACCGTGCTCTACCCGCAAAACCGCCACCTCTCGCCGCGGGTGCGGGTTTTCGTGGACTGGCTGGCGGAATTGTTCGGCAAGCCTTAGCCGGCGCCGGGTTATTCGCCCAAGGCAAACAGTGTTGTCGTTTCAGTCGATTTATCGAAACTGACGCAACAAATAGAATCCAGGCTCGCCGCTCTCCATCGGGAATCATCTTGCTGACCATCCTGGGCATCACCGGCCCGATCTTCATCATCATCGCCATCGGCTTCGCGGCGGTGCGCCTGGGTCTCTTGGCCCGCACCGACATGCGCGTGCTGGGCGTCTTCGTCATCAACATCTCGCTGCCGGCGCTGCTTTTCAAGGCGCTCTCGCAGCGCGCCCTGGGCGAACTGGTCAGCGCCGATCTGCTGATCGTCTACACCTTCGGCTCGCTGCTCGTCGCCGGCCTCGCGCTGGGTTACGTGTGTCTGGTGCAAAAGCGCGACCTGCAATCCGGCGCCCTGCTGGCCCTCGGCATGTCCGCCTCGAACAGCGCCTACATCGGCTATCCGATCGCGCTGCAGGTCTTCGGCCATGCGGCCAGCGCCGCGCTGGCGGTGTATGCGCTGGTCGAAAGCCTGGTCATGATGCCGCTGGCGCTCACCCTCGCCGAAGCCGGCGGCTCCGGCGGCGGACGCTGGCACCGGGTGCTCGGCGACATCCTGCTGCGCCTTGCCAAGAACCCCTTCATCCTCGCCATTGCCGCCGGCGTCGCCTGGGCCGCCATCGGCGTCAGCATGCCGGCGCCCCTCGCCCGCGTGGTCGACATGCTGTCCACCGCCTCCGCCCCGGTGGCCCTGTTCTGCATCGGCGGCACCCTCGCCGGCCTGCACCTCAAAGGCCTGGGTGCCGACATCGGCCTGATCGTCGTCGGCAAGCTGCTGCTCCATCCCCTCGCCGTGTTCGTCGTCGCCCTCGCCCTGCCCGCCATGAACGCGCAGCACAAGACCGCCGCCATCGTGAACGCCTGCATGCCGATGATGAGCATCTACCCCATCCTCGGCCAAAAATACGGCAAGGAAGGCATCTGCGCCGCCGCCCTCATCGCCGCCACCGCGCTCTCCTTCGTCACCATCAGCGGCTTTCTGTGGCTGAGCGGGGCGGGCTGACGGCGGCTTCCCGATGCGCTTCCCCTCGCCTCTTCTCGAAGGCCGCCTGCTGCGGCGCTACCAGCGCTTTCTGGCCGATGTGGACACCGCCGCCGGCATCGTCACCGCCCACTGCCCCAACACCGGCTCGATGCAGGGCTGCGCCGAAGCCGGGATGCGGGTGTGGCTGTCGCCCGCCGCCAACCCGGCGCGCAAGCTGGCATGGACCTGGGAACTGGTCGAAGCCCTGCCCGGCACCCTCGTCGGCGTGCACACCGGACGCAGCAACGCCCTGGTGCGCGAAGCCATCGAAGCCGGCCGGGTGCCCGAACTGGCCGGCTACCCGACCCTCCGCCCGGAAGTGAAATACGGCGAGAACAGCCGCATCGACCTGCTCCTGCAGGCACCGGGCCGGGCCGACTGCTACGTCGAGGTCAAGAACGTCACCGCCGCCGTGGCCGGGCGCATCGGCTACTTCCCCGACGCCGTCACCGCCCGCGGCGCCAAGCACCTGCGCGAAATGAGCGCGATGGTGTCCGCCGGGCAGCGCGCGGTGCTGGTCTTCTGCGTGCAGCGGGGCGACGTGGACCGCGTGCGCCCCGCCGACCACATCGACCCGGCCTACGGCCGCGCCCTGCGCGACGCCCTCGCAGCCGGCGTCGAAGTGCTGGCCCTCGGCGCCACGCCCACCCCGGACGGCATCGCGCTCACAAGGCCGGTGGCCGTAGAGGTGGGCTGAAACGGGCGGATTCGCCAAGGCGGGTAAGATATCCGCATTCCCCGAAGGCCGCCGTCCATGAACGACAACGAAGCCCGCGCCCGCGTTCTCATCGACACCCAGCTTGCCGACCTCGGCTGGGACATCCACGACAGCAACGCGGTCCGCTACGAAGTCGCGCTGCCCGACCGCGGCGGCTTTGCCGACTACGTCCTGTGCGACCGCCACGGACGCGCACTGGCGGTGATCGAAGCCAAGCGCTTTTCCACCGACCCCGGCAGCGCCACCGCCCAAGCCCGCCACTACGCCGAACAACTCGGCGTGCCCTACATCTTTCTCGCCAACGGCCGCGAAACCCTGTTCTGGGAATGGCAGCGCGAAGCCTTTCCCCGAGCCGTCAAAACCTTCTTCAAGCAGGACGACCTCGAACGTCGCGCCGCCACCCTGGTGCTGCGCGTCGAGCCGGCCGGGGTTCCCATCGACACCCGCATCGCCGGCCGGGACTATCAAATCGCCTGCATCGACACCCTGTGCCGTGAAATGGCCAGCGGCCGGCGCAAGCTGCTCGTCGAAATGGCCACCGGCACCGGCAAGACCCGCACCGCCGCCGCGCTCATCAAGCGCCTGTTCCAAGCCAACGCGATCACCCGGGTGCTGTTCCTCGTCGACCGCATTCCCCTTGCCCGGCAGGCCGTCGACGCGCTCACCGAACACCTGCCGGACTATCCCGCCTACGTGCTGCGCGGCGGCCGCTTCCGGGACGAAAAGCGCATCACCGTCACCACCCTGCAAAGCATGGTCAACATCTACCGGGACTACTCCTCCGGCTATTTCGACCTCGTCGTCAGCGACGAATGCCACCGCAGCATCTATGGCAAATGGAGCGGCGTGCTCAAGCACTTCGACGGCATCCAGATCGGCCTCACCGCCACCCCCTGCGTCGCCCGCCCCGAAGACCTCGGCGACGACGAAGACGGCCTCACCCTGCGCGACACCCTGCGCTTCTTCGAAGTCGAGCGCCCCACCTTCTCCTACCGACTGCGCCAGGCGATTGCCGAAGGCCACCTCGCGCCCTATCAAATCTACAAGGCCAAAACCGTCCGCACCGCCGCCGAAGGCGGCTTCACCGTCACCCGCGACGAACTCGACTGGACGGCGATGGACGCCGCCACCCACGCCGAACTCACCCTGCTCTTCGACAACCGATCCACCCTCGTCGTCGACCCCACCGCGCTGGAGCGCCGCTTCACCATTCCCGAACGCAACCGCGCCATCGTGCGCGAATTCCGCAAGGTCTACGACCACGGCTATCTCGACAGACAAGGCGTGCTGCGCAAACCCCTCATCGGCAAGACCGTCGTCTTTGCCGTCACCAAGCGCCACGCCGCCTTCCTCGCCGAACTCTTCGACCAAGCCTTCGCCGACCGCAAGACCGACCCCGCCGACCGCTACGCCGACTACGTCGTCTCCGGCCTCGGCCCCGACGACAGCGCCGACGGCCTCACCAAAATCCAGCGCTTCAAAAAAGAGCGTTTCCCGCAGATCCTCGTCTCGGTGAACATGCTCGACACCGGCTTCGACTGCCCCGAAGTCGTCAATCTGGTGTTCGCCCGCTACACCCGCTCCACCATCCTTTATCAGCAGATGCGCGGCCGCGGCACCCGCAAGCTGTCCGGCAAACCGCTGTTCACCCTGTTCGACTTCGTCGGCGTCAGCGATCTCCACGGCGACGCCGACACCTGGGGCGAAGGCGGCGTCGTCCGCGAAACGCCCCGGCGGGCGCCGCCCACCCCGCGGCGCCTGCTCGCCCTCGACATCGACGACCGCATCGACCCCACCACCCGCGAGTGGATCACCCTCGACGAGGACGGCAACATCGTCCGCCCCGCCGCCAGCGAACAACGCGCCGCCGAACTCGGCGCCCGCTTCGAAGCCTGGCGGCTCCAGCAGAGCGGGCTCGACGCCGAAGCCGAACGCTGGCTCACCCTCCTCGGCAACCAGATCCGCGCCAACGCCGACACCCTCGACGAAATCCTTCCCGAGCACTTCGCCTGCTTCCACGTCTTCGAAAACATGGGCGGCCTCCACGAAGCCCGGCGCGTTTTCGGCGGCGCCGCCCCCCTCGAAGCCCTGCTCGACTCGCTCAACGGCGCCCTCTTCGCCGACAATGCCGCCCTGCCCACCGCCGACGACGCCTCCGCACCGCCGCCCACCTGAACCTCCGAACGCCCGATGCTGCACTACCTCGTCAAGCTGGCCCTCACCAGCCTCCTCATCGTCGCCATCTCCGAAATCGCCAAACGCCACAGCGGCACCGCGGCCCTGCTCGCCGCGCTGCCCCTCACCTCCCTGCTCGCCTTCGTCTGGCTCTACCTCGAAACCGGCAACACCCAGGCCATCGCCCAGCTCTCCGGGCAGATCTTCTGGCTCGTCATCCCCTCGCTCCTGCTCTTTCTCGCCCTGCCCGCCCTGATCCGCTGGGGCTGGGGCTTCTGGCCCAGCCTGATCGCCGCCAGCGGCCTCACCGCCGCCGCCTATCTGCTCCTGCTCCCCCTGCTGCGCCGCTTCGGCCTGCTCTGAACCTGGAACACCCATGCCTCTCACGCCCGACATGCGCCGGTCCATCGACCAGATTCGCGACTACCTCTTCGGCGGCGGCTACCCCGACCCCGTCAGCAACGCCGAACAACTCTCCTTCCTGTTCTTCTTCTACCTCGTCGAAGGCATCGACACCGCCAACCAGAGCAAGGCCAAGGTCCACAAGCTCGCCTACACCCCGCTGTTCGCCGGCCACTGGACCCTCAAGAACCCCCTCAACGCCCCCGCCGAAGGCGTCGCCACGATTCCCCGCGAGCGCTTCCGCTGGTCCGTGTGGGCCAAGGGGCTGTCCGGCGAAGCCCTGGTGCGTTTCGTGCGCGACGAAGTCTTCCCCTTCTTCGCCGAACTCGGCGAGCGCAGCGCCCACAACTTCATGCACGGCGCCCGGCTCACCATCGACGAACCCACCGTGCTCACCCAGGTCGTCACCCTCGTCGACGGCCTCCGCCTCGACCAATCCGACGCCGACACCAAGGGCGACCTCTTCGAACACGTCCTGCGCCAGATCAAGCAGGCCGGCGAACTCGGCCAGTTCCGCACCCCGCGCCACGTCATCCGCGCCATCGTCGACATGATCGACCCCAAAATCGGCGAAACCATCTACGACCCCGCCGCCGGCACCGCCGGTTTTCTGGTGGCCGCCTACAACCACATCCGCCTCGCCCACTCCACTCCCGCCGGCATCGTCGATACCGAAGTGGACGGCAAGCGCCAGCGCCGCGGCATCGGCGACCGGCTCTCGGTGGCCCACGGCGCCCAGCTCCAGACCGCCACCTTCTACGGCAACGACGTGGACCCGAAAATGGTTCGCCTCGCCACCATGAACCTCACCCTGCGCGGCCTGCCCGACGTGCGCATCCTGCTGCGCAACGTCCTCACCACCGCCCTCGACGCCGCCCAAAAGGCCGAACTCGGCATCCCCGCCGACGGCTACCACGTGGTGCTCGCCAACCCGCCCTTCTCCGGCCGTGTCGACAAGGACCGCATCGTCGACGACGTCAAGGTCGGCACCACCACCGCCACCGAACTGCTGTTTCTCAAATACATGCTCGACAGCCTGCGCCACGGCGGCCGCTGCGGCGTCATCGTTCCCGAAGGAGTGCTCTTCGGCTCCACCGGCGCCCACAAGGAGCTGCGCCGCCAGCTCATCGAAAACCACCGCGTCGAAGCCGTGCTCAGCCTGCCCGGCGGCGTCTTCCAGCCCTACTCCGGCGTCAAGACCTCGGTGCTGTTCTTCAAGAAGGGCGGCCGCACCGAACGGGTGCTGTTTCTCCACGCCGATTTCGACGGCTACAAGCTCGACGCCAACCACGACACCCCGGTGACCGACGACGACCTGCCCGCCCTCGCCGACATCTGGCGCCAGCGCGAAGCCCGCGCCGCCGACTGGCAGGCCCGCGACCCCGAGGCCGAATGGACCGAAAAATGGTGGTTCGCCGACGCCGCCGAACTGCGCGCCAACGACTTCAACCTCTCCGCCGGCCGCTACCGCCCCATGAGCCGCAGCACCGTCACCCACCGCAACCCGCGCGAACTCCTCGAAGAACTGGCCGCCATCGAGACGGAGATTGCGGAGGAAGTGGAGGCGTTAAGGGCGG
>CALMXT010000243.1 GCA_937871125.1 uncultured Zoogloea sp.
CTCGACTGGTCCTGCCACACGATGACCAGATCGCCGTTGCTCTGGGCCGCAACGTGGGGCTGATATTGACCGCCGCTCTGGGCGGTGCTCCCGCCCGGCACCACGCTGACCCGCTGCTGGGCGGTGCCGACCACCGCACCGGCGTTGTCGTAACGGGTCAGATAGATGTCCTGACTGCCGCTACCCGACACATTGGCGTCGGACGACCACACCACCGCGAAACCGCCGGCATAGGCCGCCACGGCGCCTTCGTACTGGGTGCCGGCCGTCGTGGTATTGACCACAAAATTGCCGCCGACCGCATTCCCGCTCGCATCGTAGCGCTGGGCAAATACGCCCCAGCTCGATCCGTCCGTGCCGTTGCTGTCGTTCCAGATCAACACCCAGCCACCGTCGGAAAGCCCTGCCACCTGCGCCCCGCTCTGCTGACCGTCCGTGACCGCATTGCCGCGCAACTCCGGCCCCACGGCGACCCCCGAGGCGTTGAAGCGCTGCAGGAAGACCCCTTCGCTGGAGCCGTCCTGCCCCGAGGACGCCCAGGCGACGACGTAGCCGCCATCCGCCAGACGCGCCACGGCAGGGGCGGTCTGGTTGCCGTCCGTAAAGCTGTTGACCTGAGTTTCCCCATAGGCCGGCGGCGCCCCATCGAGCTCGGGCGTGACGTTGACCGTGACGATGCCGCCCATCGTCGATGCACCGCCGCCGTCCTCGACGCGCACGCCGATCTGGCGGCTGGCCGCCGGGCTGTAGGCGGAATTGCCGTAGGCGATGCGCTGGATCAGCGCTTCGACCGCGTCCGGCGTCGCGCTGGCGTTGAGGCTTATCGTCAACGCGGAGCCATTGCTACCGCCGGCAAGCGTTCCAATCGCCGTTCCACCGAAGCTCACGGTGCTGCCGGACACGCCGATCTGCCCCTGGCCGCTGCCTTCCGAGCTGATGGACAACTGATCCTGGGCGCTCCCGCCGCTCACGTAGAACACCGACACCACGCCGCCCGCCATGCTGGGCGAATCGAGGTCCACGAAGCTCACGTTCGGGTCGAGTATCTGCGGCGTGGCATTGACCAGGTTTTCACCGAAAGTCACCGTACCGCCAAAGTCGCCCAGGGACGGAGCGGCCGAACGGGTCAGTTCGGACGCGGTGCCGAACAACTGCTGATAGACCCCGGAATAGCTGCCAGCGCCGTTGTCCGAACCGTCGGCACGCCAGACCACCACGTAGTTGTCGCTGCCGATGTGGGCAATGGCCGGCTCGTACTGGGCATTGGAACCGGTCGTGGTGACCTTGACCTGGCCGGCCACCGGAAGTCCGGCGGCGGTGTACTCGCGCACATAGACGTCGGCCGTCGTACCCGAGGCGCTCACGTCGTAGTTGTCGTTGTACCAGCTGACGACGAAGCCGCCATTGGCCAGCGCCGTGACGCTCGACTGGTACTGACCGCCCGCGGTGGACTCGTTGATGCGGAATTCGGTGCCGGCCGCGGAACCGTCCGCGTTGTAGCGCTGGGCATACACGCCGTAGCTGCTGCCGTCCTGGTTGTAGGACGTCCACGTCACGACGAAGCCGCCGCCGGCCAACGCCTCGACCTGCGCTTCGGTCTGATCGTTGGAGGTAAAGGTATTGATCTGGAACTCGGTCCCGCTGACGACGCCCGCCGCCGTGTAGCGCTGACCGTAGATGCCATAGCCGTTGCCATCCTGACCGGAGGACTGCCACACCACCACGAACGAGCCGTCGGCAAACGTGGCGACCTGGGACGTATCCTGGTTGCTGCTGGTGTAGGCGTTAACCTTGAATTCCGTTCCCACGGCAGCGCCGGCGGCATCGAACCGCTGGGCATACACGCCATTGCCGCTGCCGTCCTGGCTGTAGGACGTCCATGTGGCCACGAAGCCGCCTCCGGCAAAACCGGCCAGCGAGACTTGCTCCTGGGTGGATGAGGTCGCGGTGTTGACCCGGAACTGGGCGCCCTGGGCAAGCCCGGACGCATCGTAGCGCTGGGCATAGACGCCATAGCCGCTGCCGTCGGTGCCATTCTGGTCGGTCCAGGCGATCACGAAGCCGCCATCGGCCAGACTGGTGATTGCCGGGTCGTTCTGATAGCCGGCGGTCTGACTGTTGACCCGAAACTCCACACCTACTGCACTGCCCGACGCGTTGTAGCGCTGGGCGTAAATTCCGTCGACAGAGCCGTCCTGCCCACGGGAAATCCACGTTACGACGTAGCCACCCCCCGTGAGTCCGGCCACCTGCGGGCTGAACTGGTAATCGTTAGTGTAATAATTGACACGTTCTTCACCGTACACAGCAGCCATTTTCGTCCCCTACGCGTATGAGAATCCCGGGCTCGACGGCGCCGGACGTCATTGATCGCGAGGACTCTGCAATTTCAGTGCCTATTGATAAATGTCAAGAAAAACAAGGCGTAAGTAAATTACTTACAATAAAGTGTAAAAATATCTGACAAAACCAAAAAAATCGGGCCAGCGGCCCGGACATCCCGATTTTTGCATACAGGAGACAACCCCATGGATACCCGCTTCCTCGACGACCTGACCCCGGGCGATCGCTTCACCAGTGGCGGCCTGACCCTGACCGAGGGCGAGATCATCGACTTTGCCTTCCGCTACGATCCCCAGCCCTTTCACCTGGACGCCAACGCCGCCGCCGAATCGCCCTACGGCGGGCTGATCGCCAGCGGCTTCCAGTCGATTGCGGTGTGTTTCCGGCTGTTCATCCAGAGCGGCATCTTCGCCGAATCGAGTATCGGCTCGCCGGGCCTCGACGAACTCCGCTGGCTCGCTCCGGTGCGCCCCGGCGACACGCTGCACAGCGTGGTGGAAGTGCTCGAAGTGCGCCCCTCGTCGTCCAAGCCCGACCGCGGCATCGCCCGGCTGCGCTACTCGGCGATCAACCAGCGCGGCGAAACGGTGCTGAGCTTCATCGGCAACAACATGCTCAAACGGCGTCCGGCCTGAACGTCTAAGCCATCAGGCCACGAGCACGCCGGCCAGCCACGGCTCGATGTCCCGCAGTTCTTCCATGCACAGGGAATGCTCCATGCGGTAGCTGTGCCACGCCAGCGGATAACCGGCGGCGCTCAGCAAATCGGCCGAGCGCCTGCTGAAATCCTGGGGAATCACCGGATCGGCGTTGCCGTGGGCCATGAAGATCGGCACATCGCGATTGGCCGGACTGGCCTCGGCAGCGAGGGTGTCGGCCAAGGGCAGATAGGTGGACAAGGCCAGAATGCCGGCCAGCCGCCGCGGATGGCGCAAGCCGGCGTGAAGGGCGATCGCTCCGCCCTGGGAAAAACCGGCCAGCACGATCCGACTGTCCGGAATACCGCGGGCGTTCTCGCGTTCGATCAGCGCCTCGATCTGCGCCGCCGATTCGATGACGCCGGCCGCATCCTCCCGCCGGCCCGAAAAATCCGCCGTCAGAATGTCGTACCAGGCGCGCATCACATAACCGCCGTTGATCGTCACCGCCCGCTCGGGCGCGTGGGGAAAAACGAAGCGCGTCGGCGGCAGAAGGTCCAGATCCAGCTCGTCGACGACGGGCTCGAAGTCGTGACCGTCGGCGCCAAGGCCGTGCATCCAGATGACGGCATGGGTCGGGTTCGGGCCGGAGACGATTTCAACGGCGGGCAGAAGAGCGGCGGTCATGGCGAATCCTGTGGTTAGTATCGTCCGATTGTAACCGCGACACAATTCACACCCGACACCGGACAGCGCCACCGGAAAATCGTTTTTTTGCGCCAGATCATGACATTGGGGCAGCGGCGGAGTAAATTCAAACGTTTGATCCGCCCTAACCCGTGCCGCCTATGGAAAACACCGCATCCGACACCCTGATCCGCACCAGCCTGGACTTCCTGCGGCGCCATGCCCCCTTCGACCGGATGGAGGCGGACGCGCTGCGCTTCCTGGGCGAACGGCTGGCCACGGCCTTTTATCCGGCGGAATCCGAAATCCTGATGCCGGAAGACGGCCCGCCGCGTTTCTTCTACATCGTCTATCGCGGCAAGGTGCAGGCGCGGCAAGTGGGCGGCGTCGCGGTCACCGAATACTCGACGCTGACCCTCGGCCCCGGCGAAGGCTTCCCGATCGGCGCGATCTCCGCCAGCCGCCCGTCCACCAACAGCTACGTCGCGGTGGAAGACAGCTACTGCTTCCAGCTCCCCGCCGCCGACTTCCTGCGTCTCCAGGAACTCAGCCCGAGTTTCCAGATCTTCTGCACCCGCTACATCGCCAGCCTCGTGAGCCAGTCCCGGGAACAACTGCAGATCCAGTTCTCCCAGCGTGCCGCCGAGCAGCAGACGATGACCACCTCGCTGGCCAACCTGGTCAAGAAAGCGCCGGTTTTCGTCGCCCCCGATCTGCCCACCCGCAGCGCCCTCGAAAAAATGGTCGAAGCCGGCGTCGGCTGTCTGGCGGTGGCCGGCGAGGACGAAAAACCGGTCGGCGTGCTCACCCAGAGCGACATCCTGAAGCGCATCGTGCTGCCGGGCTTCGATCTCGCCCGGCCGGTTTCCGAGGTGATGACCGCGCCGCCCCACACCCTTGGAGCCAACGCCAGCGCCTACGATGCCGCGCTCGAGATGGCCACCCACGGCGTGCGCCACATCCTGATCGTCAATAACGAAGACCAGCTCCGCGGCGTCATCTCCGAGCGCGACCTGTTCGCTCTGCAGCGCATCGGCCTGCGTCAGATCCGCTCCGGCATCGAGAGCGCCGCCGACGTCGCGGCCCTGCAGCGCGCCAGCCGCGACATCCGCCA
>CALMXT010000244.1 GCA_937871125.1 uncultured Zoogloea sp.
CCCGGTTCGCCGCCAGGATATGCGTGTGGCGGACGTGCATGTTGGTTATAGTCGATACCTGGGGAGACAACGGAAAGGCACACCCATGCAGCGTCTCAATATCTGCCACGTCACCGAGTACTTGTTCTCGGCACCGGTTTCCCTTGAGCCACATCGGCTGCTCCTGCATCCAAGGGAAAGTCACAACATCCGGATCGAATCGTCCGTTCTCGACATCTTTCCCGCCCATACCGTGCAGTGGAAGCGCGATGTGCTCGACAATTCGGTGGCGGTGGTGCGTTTTAGTGAATCGACCGAGCGTCTGCTGATCGCCAGCAACGTGGTGATCCAGCATTACGACGACAATCCCTTCGATTTCCTGATCGACGACTACGCGGTCAATCATCCCTTCGCCTATCTCGACGTCGAGCAGACCGATCTGGCGCCTTTCCGGCAATCGGTCTATCTCGCCGATCAGGTACAGGTGCAAAGCTGGCTGGAGAGTCTGGGATTCGTCCGGCCGATACAGACTTTCACCCTTCTGGACCAGATGAACCGCGCGATAAACCGCCAGTTTCGTTATCAGATGCGTGAGGAGCCCGGGGTTCAAAGCCCGGCCTTCACACTGGCCTGCCAAAGCGGTTCGTGCAGGGATTTTGCCACCCTGTTCATGGAAGCCTGCCGCCATCTCGGCCTCGCCAGCCGCTTTGTCAGCGGCTACCTCAATACCCCACTCGATGATGACAGCCAGGGCTCGACCCACGCCTGGGCCGAAGTCTATCTGCCCGGCGCCGGCTGGAAGGGCTTCGACCCCACCAGCGGCGAAGTCACCGGCAACAAGCACATTGCAAGCGCCGTGGCACGTCACCCCGAAGCCGTGCCCCCCGTTTCCGGCAGCTATCTGGGGCCTCCCAATCTGAGCCCGATACTCAATGTGTCGGTAAAAGTCAGCGCGCTCGCGTAATCCGGAATAGTCCATCTGGCCCGCCAGAACAGGCATCGCCATCGACGGCGCCGGCCGGATGACGGAGGGTGGGCTGCAACGGCACGCGCTTGGGCGATGACGTTCGAGGTATCTGGTTGGACAGGATGGAAGCAAAACACCAATGCAAAAGGCCCAGGAGAACCTGGGCCTTTTGTTTGAAGCGCTCAGTCGATCAGCGCGGCAGCGCCGACGAACCCATCAGGAAGGTGTCCACTTCGCGAGCGGCCTGACGGCCTTCGCGAATTGCCCACACAACCAGCGACTGACCACGCCGCACGTCGCCAGCAGCAAACACCTTGGTGACGTTGGTGGCGTAGCAGCCGTCGCCGTCGGTCGTGGCCTTGGCATTGCCGCGGCCGTCCTTATCGACGCCGAAGGATTCGAGCAGGGAAGCCACCGGATTGGTGAAACCCATCGCAAAGAGCACCAGATCGGCCGGCAAAACGCGCTCGGAACCCGGCACTTCGGACGGCTTGCCATCCTTCCATTCGAGTTCGACGGTGCGCAGCGCCTTGACCTTGCCATGCTCGCCGATGAATTCCTTGGTCGAAACGGCAAACTCCCGTTGGCAACCCTCTTCGTGGGAGGAGGAGGTGCGCAGCTTGATCGGCCAGTAAGGCCAGGTCATCGGACGGTTTTCTTCCTTCGGCGGTTCCGGCATCACTTCGAACTGGGTGACGGACGCGGCGCCGTGGCGGTTGGACGTGCCAACGCAGTCGGAGCCGGTGTCGCCGCCGCCGATCACGATGACGTGCTTGCCGGCAGCCGAGATCGGGTTCTTGTTGTCGCCAGCGACCTCCTTGTTCTGCGGAACGAGGAATTCCAGCGCGAAATGCACGCCTTCCAGCTGACGGCCCGGAACCGGCAGATCGCGCGGCACTTCGGAGCCGGCCGCGAGGAGCACCGCATCGAAGTCGGACTTGAGCTGCTCGGCACTGATCACCTCGACGGCGTCGTCGTTGATGCCAGTGGTGGCCGGCTTGGCACCGACGCACACCTTGGTGCGGAAGGTCACGCCTTCGGCTTCCATCTGCGCAATGCGACGGTCGATATGCGACTTCTCCATCTTGAAGTCGGGGATACCGTAGCGCAGCAGACCGCCGAGACGGCTGCTCTTCTCGAACACCGTGACATCGTGACCGACGCGGGCGAGCTGCTGGGCGGCAGCGAGACCGGCAGGGCCGGAGCCGACGATGGCAACCTTCTTGCCGGTCTTGGTCTTCGGCGGCTGCGGCACGACCCAGCCGCTTTCCCAGGCCTTGTCGATGATCGCGTGCTCAATGGACTTGATACCCACCGCATCGATGTTGATGTTCAGCGTGCAGGCGGCCTCGCAGGGAGCGGGGCAGATCCGGCCGGT
>CALMXT010000245.1 GCA_937871125.1 uncultured Zoogloea sp.
CGCCCCTCGGCTTCGTCTGCGAACGCATCGACGGCGGCGGCGTCAGCAACCTGTGGGCCCGCCGCGGCACCGCCCGACCGCTGGTGGTCTTTGCCGGCCACACCGACGTCGTGCCCACCGGCCCGATTGCCGACTGGCATTCCGATCCCTTCGTGCCCACCGAACGCGACGGTCTGCTGTACGGACGCGGCGCCGCCGACATGAAGGCCTCGCTGGCCGCTTTCGTCACCGCCATCGAAGCCTTCGTCGCCACCCACCCGGCGCACCCCGGCTCAATCGCCCTGCTTCTCACCTCCGATGAGGAAGGCGATGCCACCCATGGCACCACCTTGGTCGTCGAAACCCTCCGCGCCCGCGGTGAAACCCTCGACTACTGCATCGTCGGAGAACCCACGTCGGCCGACACCCTCGGCGACACCATCAAGAACGGTCGCCGTGGAAGCCTCTCAGGCAAGCTCACGGTCAAAGGCGTCCAAGGTCACATCGCCTACCCGCACTTGGCGAAGAACCCGATTCACCTCGCCGCCCCGGCGCTGGCCGAACTCGCCGCCGAGAAATGGGACGAAGGCAACGAATACTTCCCGCCCACCTCCTGGCAGATGTCCAACATCAAGGCCGGCACCGGCGCCACCAACGTCATCCCCGGCACGCTTGAAGTGCTCTTCAACTTCCGCTTCGCCACCGTGCATACCGCCGACGCCCTCAAGGCCCGGGTCCACGCGATCCTCGACCGCCACGGCCTCGACTACGATCTCGCCTGGACCCTCGGCGGCAAGCCCTTCCTCACCCCGCGCGGCGACCTCGTCGCCGCAATGGAAGCGGCGATCCGCGACACCCTCGCCATCACGCCGGAACTCTCCACCACCGGCGGCACCTCCGACGGGCGCTTCATCGCCGACATCTGCCCGCAAGTCGTCGAATTCGGCCCGGTGAACGCCACCATCCACAAACTCAACGAGTGCATTGCCCTCGACGCCTTCGAGCCACTTTCGGCAATCTATCGGCGCACCCTCGAAAACCTGCTTACCGGATCGGACAAGGCATGACCCACGACACCCTCCCAGACGACGAACACGACCACGACGATGAGCACGAGCACGAACACGGCCCCCTGGCCGAACTCGTCACCGTCCGCGACTGGCTTCGCTACGCCGTCACCCGCTTCAACCGGGCCGGCTGCTTCTTCGGCCACGGTCTCGCCGACGCCTACGACGAAGCCGTCTACCTGATCCTCCACACCCTGGCGCTGCCCCTCGACCGTCTCGAACCCTTTCTCGACGCCTGCATCCCTGGCGACGAACGGGAAGCGATTTTCGAGGTCATCGAAAAACGCGCCGTCGACCGCCTGCCCGCGCCTTACATCACCGGCGAAGCCTGGCTCGGCGATTTCCGTTTCAAAATCGACCCGCGCGTCATCATTCCCCGCTCCTACTTCGCCGAGTTGCTCGAAGACGGTTTCAGTCCCTGGGTCCGGAATCCGGATGAGGTCACCGCGGCGATGGATATGTGCACCGGCTCCGGTTGCCTCGCCATCCTGATGGCCCATGCGTTCCCCAACGCCGCGATCGTCGCAGTGGACATCTCCCAGGACGCCCTCGACGTGGCAGCCGAAAACATCGCCGCCTACGGTCTGGAAGACCGTATCACGCTGGTGCTTTCCGACGGCTTCGCGTCCGTCCCGGCGCAACGCTTCGATTTCATCCTGAGCAATCCGCCCTACGTCACTCGTGAAGCGATGGACGCCTTGCCGCCCGAATACCTCCACGAGCCCGGCCTTGCGCTGGGCTCAGGAGAAGACGGGCTCGACCTTGTGCGCAAATTGCTCGAGGATGCGCCGCGCTATCTGACCCCCGACGGCGTGCTGGCCATCGAAGTCGGCCATAACCGGCACATCGTCGAAAACGCGTTTCCGGACCTCGCTCCGACCTGGGTTTCCGCACCCGGAGGCGAAGACAAGATATTTGTCCTCGAACGGGGTCAATTGTTGTAAAACCCGTCCAGCTGTGAGCATTCTGTCAACCTTGGCAGTCGCCTGCCGTATTTATGATCTTGCCTGGGAGCGAAATTATCGTTTTTGATCCCAAAAAACAAAAATCCGGCAAAAACATAAAAATGGTCAAGGAATACTTATGGCGACCGATCGTCCTATCCTCCTCGTAGAGGACAACCCTGACGATGAGGCTCTCACGCTCCGGGCCTTCAGCAAAAACAAAATCGCCAATCAGGTCGTGGTTGCGCGGGACGGTGTAGAGGCGCTGGATTACCTCTTCTGCACCGGCCAGTATTCATCCCGCGACAGCCTGATCATGCCGGCCTTTGTCTTGCTCGATCTGAAGCTCCCGCGCATCGACGGACTCGAAGTGCTGCGGCGTATCCGTGCCGACGAGCGCACCGCCCTGCTCCCGGTGGTCGTGCTCACGACGTCCAAGGAACATCAGGACATCTTCGAAGCCTACCGCCTCGGTGCCAACAGCTATATTCGCAAACCGGTGGATTTCGAGCGCTTCCTGCAGGCCGTGGGTCAGCTGGGGCTCTACTGGCTGTCGCTCAACGAACCGTCCGACCCGACGGCTCGATAAAGGAATAACGCTACAACAAGGCCTCGATATCATCCGCCAGATCGGCAGGTGATGTCGTGGGCGCGTAGCGCCGGACCGGAACACCGGCCTTGTCTATGAGGAATTTCGTGAAATTCCACTTGACCGGCTGGGTTCCCAGCACGCCGGGCAGTGCCGAGGTCAGGTAACGGAATAGCGGATGGGCGTGAGGCCCGTTAACGTCCACTTTTTCCGACAAAAGAAAATCCACGCCGTAATTCAGCTGGCAAAATCGGGCGATGCCCGCTTCGCCTTCGGGCTCCTGCCCGCCGAACTGGTTGCACGGAAAACCGATCACCACCAGTCCTCGCGGCCCCAGGTTCTCATGCAGCTTCTGCAGGCCTGCGTACTGAGGCGTGAAACCGCAACGGCTCGCCGTATTGACGATCAGCACAACCCGCCCGGCAAAATCGCCGAAGCGAATCGGCTCGCCGGCGATACTCCGGGCTTCGAAACCCAGAATATCGGCCGGCAAGCCCTTGCTCGTCACTCGACTTCCTCGATCCAGGCCTGCTGGATGGCTTCGAGAACACGTTCGCCGCAGTGCTTCGGATCGTCGTTGAACTCAGGCAGCGCCATCACCCAGCTCATCAGGTCGACAAAATTCACCCGCGTCGGGTCCACATCCGGATGGATTTCCGACAACTGGATCGCAATTTCCTGAACTTCAGTCCATTTCATCAGTGTTTGCCCTCCCGGGCCATGTTGATGGAATACTTGGGGATCTCCACGGTCAGCGGCGTGGAACCCACGACGGCCTGGCACGACAGACGCGACTGGGGCTCGAGCCCCCAGGCCTTGTCGAGGAGATCTTCTTCAAGCTCCTCGGCCGCCTCCAGACTATCGAAGCCGTCGCGCACGATCACGTGACAGGTCGTGCAGGCACAGGATTTTTCGCAGGCATGCTCGATCTCGATGCCATTGGCAAGCAGGCTGTCGCAGATGGTCTGGCCGGGTTCGGCCTCGATCACGGCGCCTTCGGGGCACAGCTCCACATGAGGAAGCACAATAAGTGTAGTCATCGGTCGGTTCAGATCCGGATTTCGTCAATCTTGTGGCCTGCCAGCGCCTCGCGGATGCTCTTGTCCATGCGGCGCGACGCAAACTCATTGGATGCCCGATTGAAGGCCTCCAGCTGGATTTTTATCGCCCGCGCGTCCTGGCCGGCCGCAGCGGAACGCAATGCGGCAATCGCCCCGTCGAGCGCGCTACGTTCGGCCTCGTTCAGCAGACCTGCATCGATGGCCAGTGCCTGCTCGGTCGCTTCGATGACCCGCTCGGCCTCAACCTGCTGTTCTTTCAGACCACGCAGTTCCATGTCGCTGCGGGCGTGCTCGAAACCGGCCTTCAGCATGTCAGCGATTTCGTCGTCGACAAGGCCGTAAGACGGCTTGACCTCGACCCTCGCCTCGACGCCGGTGGAGGTTTCCCGCGCGGACACCGACAACAGCCCGTCGGCATCCACCTGGAAGGTGACTCGGATGCGTGCCGCTCCGGCAACCATCGGGGGAATGCCGCGCAGTTCGAATCGCGCCAGCGAGCGGCAATCCGCCACCAACTCCCGCTCGCCCTGCACCACATGGAAGGACATGGCCGTCTGGCCGTCCTTGAAGGTAGTGAAATCCTGGGCACGGGCGGTCGGAATCGTCGAATTGCGGGGAATGATCTTCTCGACCAGCCCACCCATCGTCTCGATGCCGAGGGATAAGGGAATCACGTCGAGGAGCAGCCATTCTTCCTCGGCCGAGCGGTTGCCCGCCAACACGTTGGCCTGCATGGCGGCGCCGATGGCGACGACAGTATCCGGGTCAAGGTTGGTGAGCGGCGTCTGACCGAAAAATTCACCAACGGCGCGCTGGACGTGGGGCATGCGGGTTGCACCGCCGACCATCACTACGCCCTTTACGTCGGCGGGTTCGAGGTTGGCGTCGCGCAAGGCCTTCTTGAGCGGACGAAGGGTTTTTTCCACGAGCGGGCGGGTGATATCCACAAAAACCTCGCGCTCGATGACAAGATCCACTTCGTCGCCGCTGTCGAGCGTCATGCGGACAGGCACCGATTCGTCGAGGCTGAGGCGCTCCTTCACTTCCCGCGCCTTCATCAGGAGGCGCCGGGAGTCCCGGTCGGAGGGCAACGAGATACCGGCGTTGTCGAGAATCCAGCAGAACAGACGGTGATCGAAGTCGTCGCCCCCCAGGGCCGCGTCTCCGCTGGTGGCCACCACCTCGAAAACCCCACGCGAAAGACGCAGGATCGAGATGTCGAAAGTGCCACCACCCAGGTCATAGACCGCATAGACGCCTTCGGACGCATTCTCCAGACCGTAGGCGATGGCTGCGGCGGTCGGCTCGTTGAGCAATCGCAGCACATTGAGGCCGGCCAGACGCGCGGCATCCTTGGTGGCCTGGCGCTGAGCATCGTCAAAATAAGCGGGCACGGTGATGACCGCGCCGGTGAGTTCGCCGCCCAAGCTGCGCTCGGCGCGGAGGCGCAGATCCTTGAGAATCTCCGCGGACACTTCGACCGGGCTCTTGACGCCCTGCACGGTGCGCAGCCGCACCATGCCTTCGTTGTCGACGAAATCGTAAGGCATCGTCTCGACGTGGGCGACGTCCTTGAGACCGCGGCCCATGAAGCGCTTGACCGAGATGATCGTGTTGCGCGGATCGACGGCTTGCGTCGCCTGCGCCTTGCGACCGACGACGATCCGCCCGTCGGCGAGGTAATGCACGATGGAAGGCAAAAGCGCCTTCCCGTCTTCATCCTGGAGGCATAGGGTCACGCCGTTTCGGACCGTAGCCACCAGTGAATTGGTGGTTCCCAGGTCGATGCCCACCGCCAGACGATGCTGGTGCGGGGCGGTGGACATGCCCGGTTCGGAAATTTGCAGCAGAGCCATCAGGATTCCAGCGCCGTCAAGGCGTCATTGATTTCGTGTTGCAGCTTTTCAAGAAATTTCATACGCCGGACGGTATCCGCCGCGCCTTCGAGATCGCCCGTTTCGTCCAACTGCCGACCGAGTTCGTCGACCAGAGCCTTCGAACTGTGGCGAACCCGCCGCGCCAGATCTTCGAGCACCGCCTCGTCAGCCGCTTCCTGCGCTTCGCCCAAGGCTTCGCGCCACTCCATCTGCTCCATCAGGAACTCGGCGGACATGGCGGTGTTGGTGTCAAAGGCCGGATCGACACCGCGCATCTCGAGCAGATAGTGCCCGCGCAACAGCGGGCTCTTCAGCGTGCGGAAGGCCTGATTGGCGTGGGTTGCCCACTGCATCGACAAGCGTTTTTCGCTGTCCGGCAGATGGGCGAAGCGGTCGGGGTGAACCTTGCCCTGAATGTCCAGATAAGCCTGTTCCAGCCGCTCCATGTCGAGATTGAAAGCCGGAGCCAGTCCGAACAGGGCAAAGTAATCCTGCTTGATATCGAGCATCTCAGCCCTCCCGCCGGGCCATTCCAAAGGAGTCATCGACCCCTTTGGAGAAAACAGAAGAAGTCAGTGTCGGGATCATTTAGACGGTGAAGCTTTCGCCGCAACCGCATTGGTCCTTCACGTTCGGGTTGTTGAACTTGAAGCCTTCGTTCAGACCTTCGCGCACGAAGTCCAACTCGGTGCCGTCCATGTAGGGCAGGCTCTTCGGGTCGATCATGACCTTCAGGCCGTGACTTTCGAACACTACGTCTTCCGGCAGCACCTCATCGGCAAATTCCAGCTTGTAGGCCATTCCGGAACAACCCGACGTGCGCACGCCGAGGCGGATGCCAACGCCCTTACCGCGCTTGGCGATGAAGTTGCCGATGTGCTGTGCAGCCTTGTCGGAGAGGGTTACTGCCATGATCGCGTTCCTTTCAGCCGTTGTGCTTTTTCTTGTAATCCTCGACCGCCGCCTTGATGGCGTCCTCGGCCAGGATCGAGCAATGGATCTTCACCGGAGGCAGCGCCAGTTCTTCGGCGATGGCAGTGTTCTTGATATCCAGCGCCTGATCGAGCGTCTTGCCCTTCACCCATTCGGTGACCAGCGAACTGGAAGCAATGGCCGAACCGCAGCCATAGGTCTTGAATTTGGCGTCTTCGATCACGCCATCCTTGCCCACCTTGATCTGCAGCTTCATCACGTCGCCGCAGGCCGGCGCGCCGACCATGCCGGTGCCCACGCCGTCGTCTTCCTTGCCGAAAGCACCGACGTTGCGGGGATTTTCGTAGTGGTCCAGAACTTTCTCGCTGTATGACATTTTTACTCTCCTGTCAGTGGGCAGCCCACTGCACCGTATCCAGGTCGATGCCTTCCTTGAACATGTCCCAGAGGGGCGACAGTTCGCGGAGCTTGCCGACCTTGCGCTGCAGCAAGTCGATTGTATAGTCGATTTCCTCGACCGTTGTGAATCGGCCGATGGTGAAACGGATGGAGCTATGGGCCAGTTCGTCGTTGCGGCCGAGTGCGCGAAGCACATAGGACGGCTCGAGACTGGCCGAGGTGCAGGCCGAACCGCTGGATACCGCAATATCCTTGACCGCCATGATCAGGGATTCGCCTTCCACGTAGGCAAAGCTGATGTTCAGGTTATGGGGCACCCGGTGCGCCATGTCGCCATTCACGAAGGTTTCCTCGATGGCGGTGAGGCCGTTCAGCAGACGGTCGCGCAGCGCGCCGATGCGCTTGTTCTCTTCGGCCATGTCCAGCCGGGCCAGACGGAAGGCTTCGCCCATGCCGACGATCTGATGGGTTGCCAGAGTGCCGGAGCGCAGGCCGCGCTCGTGACCGCCGCCATGCATCTGCGCTTCAAGTCGCACACGCGGCTTGCGACGCACGTAGAGCGCGCCGATACCCTTCGGCCCGTAGGTTTTGTGGGCGCTGAAAGACATCAGGTCGACCTTCAGCTTCGACAGGTCGATATCGACCTTGCCGGTGGCCTGGGCGGCATCCACATGGAAGATGATGCCCTTTTCGCGGCAGATCTCGCCGATCTCGGCGATCGGCTGGATCACGCCGATCTCGTTGT